>CAJOIN010000275.1 GCA_905234515.1 uncultured Selenomonas sp. | reverse complement strand
AAGGCCATGTTTGCCATGCTGGCAGGCATGGGGATGATGGAGAAGGTGGATATGGAGGGCAGCATGGGCAGCCTCTACTACGACCTGGCGGGAGACCCCCTGCCGGAGGCCATGGACATGCTGCTGAAGATCACGGAGGTAAGCCATCTGCTGTACGGCAGCGATTACCCCTATGTGCCGGCTAAAGTCCTGCTTAGTAAGAAGCAGGGTCTGGACAGGGAGCTTGCCCGGCGGGGCTGGCTGGAAAAGATATATTGCCAAAATTCCCAAGAGTTGGTTTTTTGATGAGTGAGTGTCAGCAGTTATTATATTCGTTCAAATAAACTCCTCATGTCAAAGAACCTCATCCACCGCTTACGCGGTCCCCCTTCCCCAAAGGGGAAGGCTTTTCGTCAGTGATTATAGATGCGAGGGAGGAAGCATTATGTTTATCATCAACCAAACCTTGAAGGCAGACAAGATACCGGAGGGCAAGGGGGAGGAACTTTTCCGCCAGCATGCGGCCTGGTTCACCCGCCACTTTCAGCAGGGGGATTTCCTGCTGGTGGGGCCCTATACGGATGCCAAAATGGCGGGCTTTATGATCTCCGGGGCAGAAACAAAGGAGCAGGTGGAGGAGATTATCAAGGAGGATGTCTACTATGCAGACGGCCTGGCAGACTATGAGATACGCTCTATCAAGGCGGCTATGATCGCTAAGAATTTTGCGGATTACGAAGGGAAATAAGGTGAGTGCTATGCTGAACTTAAAGAAAATAGCGGCCCTGTCCCTGATGGGCAGCATGCTGGCGGCAGGCTCCCTGGGCTATGCCCATTCCCTGCGCACTCCTGCGGGGGATATGCCCATGGTGCATTGGGCAGTGGTGGAATCCACGCCGGGAGATATGGCAGCCATGGGGCGCATAGCCCAAGAGACCGTGGGGCCCCAATCTGCCAGTGAGGCTGGCACCTATGCCCTCTACGGAGGGGTGGACGCGGAGAACCCCGATGTCATGCGGCTGCTGGAAGTTTACGAAAGCTATGAAGCCTATCGCATCCACAGCACCAGCGAGGCCTTCCAGGCTTACAGGGCCGCCAGGCTGCCCGTGCTGAAAAATTTGCGCATCATGGAGGCCAACGGCCTGGCCCTGGAGCAGAAGGACGAAGGGGTAGGCACCCTGGTCTACATGCACCGCTACGAGGTGATACCGGAGAAGCTGGCAGAGTACCAGAAGCTGGCCATTGAGGAAGCCTGCCGGGCCGTGCGGGAGGAGGCGGGGGTCATGGGCATGTTTGTCACCGCCGAGCATGATGCCCCCAATGTGATTCACATTATGGAAATCTACCGGGACAGGGAGGGCTTTGAGAACTATCAGGCCTCAAAGCCCTGCCGGGATTACCTGGCCAGGGTCATGCCCATGTTCAGCAAGAGCCACACGGTGAAGAACCTGCCCACCAAAATCGTGCTTACGAAGAAAGGCAAGGCCCTTGCCAAGTGAAGCAAGGAAAAGCCTTCCCCTTTGGGGAAGGTGGCAGCCCGTTAAGGGCTGACGGATGAGGTGGAGCCTTACATGGTCAGGCTAGCATAACCCAGTTATGCCGCACCTCATCCGCCCCTGCGGGGCACCTTCCCCAGAGGGGAAGGCAAGGTATCAGTCAGTTTGACGTTCATAGCGGGAGGACGAAAATCATGGATAAGAACATAAAGCTGCCGAAGATTGCCATGGGGGCCTGGTCCTGGGGAGCCGGGACAGCCGGCGGGGATCAGGTTTTTGGGAACCATTTGGAAGCAAAGGATTTGCAGCCTATTTTCAGTGCCGCCATGGAGCAGGGGCTGAATCTCTGGGATACGGCTACCGTGTACGGCATGGGCGCCTCGGAAGATATTCTGGGCAGCTTCATACGTCAGACGGACAGGGACAAGGTGCTTGTCTCCACCAAATTCACCCCCCAGATAGCCGGCATGTACGAGGATTCCGTGGAAAAAATGGCGCTGGCCAGTTGCCAGCGCCTGGGCATTGACACCATCGACCTGTACTGGATTCACAATCCGGCGGATGTGGAGCGCTGGACTCCCCAGCTTATCCCCCTGCTGAAAAATGGCAGGGTAAAGGCCGTGGGCGTGTCGAACCATAACCTTGCCGAGCTAAAAAGGGCCAATGAAATTCTCCGGGAGCAGGGCTGCAAAATCTCTGCGGTGCAGAACCACTACAGCCTGCTGAACCGCTCCTCGGAAGCCTCCGGCATACTGGATTACTGCCGCCAGCAGGGCATGACCTTCTTTGCCTACATGGTTTTGGAGCAGGGTGCCCTCTCCGGCAAGTACGATACCCAGCATCCCTTCCCGGAAGGCTCCGACCGCGCCAGGACTTACAATCCCGTACTGGCCCAGTTGGAGGCTCTTACCCAGGCCATGGCAGAGACGGGAGCCAGGCACGGCCTGTCCGTGGCCCAGGTAGGAACGGCCTGGGCGGTGTCCAAGGGGGTGCTGCCCATTATCGGCGTTACCAAGGTGCGCCATGTGGAGGATGCGGCCAAGGCTGTGGAGGTCACTTTGTCAGCAGATGAGATTGCCCATTTGGAGGAACTGGC
>CAJOIN010000274.1:516-3088 GCA_905234515.1 uncultured Selenomonas sp. | reverse complement strand
CGAGCCTGTCTGGACTTGAAGGAACTCAGCTCGTCAATAACCACCATGTCATAGTCAAAGGTGTTGTGGCTGATAAGCCAGTCAACATTTTCCCGGTTGATGATGGTGACCTCGGCTCTCTGCCTAAGGGCTGCTATCCTTTTGGCGGTGCTGCCCACAGCCACGGCATAGGTCAGATTGGACAGATGGCTCCACTTCTGTATTTCTGCAGGCCATGTGTCCCGTGCCACCCGAAGGGGTGCAATAATCAGCACCCTGCTGACCTCAAAGCTGTCATGCAAGAGTTCTTCAATCGCGGTCAGAGTGATGACCGTCTTGCCCAGACCGCAGGATAGGAAGATGGCGGCAATGGGATTCTCCAAAATGAAGTCGGTGGCAAAATCCTGATACTGATGCGGTGAATAGTCCATTACGCCATCTCCTTCTTGTAGAGCGGCCAGCCGATGCCGTTCACCTTCTTGATGCTGCCCCAATGGACACATTCCCTTGCCACCTTCAGCTTTACCAGCACATAACGGGGATAGACCTTCAGCACCGTGCCTACCGCAGGAATAGAAGAACTGCTGCTCCTGCCCAGTCTGGTTGCACTATCGCAAGCACCGTAGCTGTTGAAACCAATCTTGTCACCGGGCTTAATGCCAGCCATCATTTTGTCTACATGGCTAAGTTCCATTTTGCTCACTCTCCAATCTCATCCAGCACAGAGCCAATCTGCTCTACGCCATCAATTACAAATACCTTAAAACCCATTTTTCTCATCTGCTGTATGCGGCGTACCTGTATCGGTCTGGGCTTTTTCCCAGGCGCCTTGAGTTCCACAAAGCCCATCTTGCCATCAGGCAGCATCACGATGCGGTCAGGGACTCCAATACAACCCGGGCTAACAAACTTCAATGCCACACCTCTGCGCCGTACCGTTTCCATCACGAGTTTGCGTTCGATATCTCTTTCTTTCATAATGTCCTCCAAGCCACGTCATTGTATAATTTCTGGCCTAAGGGTGCAGGTCGGTGAAGGTCGATACATAAACTTCTCTATATGGCTTTTTTATGCTAAAATTTCGCCCTAAAGGGGGTTTTATATACGACTTGCACCGACCTGCACCCTAATGCTCTTAGGCCAGGAATTCTCTGCCTTCCAGAAGCATCAGACCTTCTACTACCATTCCTTTCTTTGTCTTGCGTTTGATGAATCCACGCAGTTCTAACGCAGAATAAAAGTCTGTGGTGCTACGCACATACTCCCCAGTGCTAACGGCATAGGCCCGATATGCGTTATAGAGCTCACCAGACTTTTCCTTGTAACTCTTATCCACCAAGCAACAGTCATCAAGGAAATGTCCCAGCCAGTCATTATTGTCACGATAGGCATCTATGGCTCTCTCCACACAGGACGGCTTTGAGAGGTGGAATCCACTCTGAATGACCTTCTGCGCCCCTTCAATTACCCAGGCAAGCACCGCAGGCCCAGCCTCCTCAAAGAGGTAATCCGAATAGTTCTTGATGTCGCTATTCCCTTCAATGACAGCGTCAAAAGGAATTACCAACAGCCGCCGCCAAGTACCTGGGTCATTGGCACCTACCCTCGGCAGATGATTCGTGTAGAGAACAAGAGTATGACTCGGCGTAAAATGGAACGGGTCTTTGTACTTCTTCTCAGCCTGGACGGCATCCGTGGAGCAAAGCTGCTTGATGAGTGATGTGTTGAGCCGCATACCCTCGTCAAGCTCTGCCGCAATCAGCATCCGCTTGCCCTTGGCCTCGGCCAGTTCAGGCTTCACGTTACGCTTGCAGCCAACAGTCAACGTGTCCGCTGAGATATTGCCGCTGTATGTTCCCAGCACTCTGGCGATAGTGTTCCAGAATGTGGATTTGCCATTGCGACCATCACCATAGGCAATGATGAGAGACTCCACATACACCTTTCCCACTGCTGCCAGCCCAACAATCTGCTGCACGTAATCCATCAGTTCGATGTCACCGCAGAAGAATGTTCCCATGGCATCCTGCCAAATCTTCGCCCCCTGCTCCCCCGGTGCGACAGAAGTAACCTTGGTAGCATAGTCAGAAGGCGAATGTTCCTTTATGCCAGACAGCCCCAGCCGCAGGTCGTATGCTCCATTCGGTGTATTCAGCAAGAAAGCATCATGGTCAAGGTCATCCACCTTAATTTCCAGCATGGGCTTTGCCGCCTGCAGTGCCGATAGTACATACTTCATATCCCGCCGTTTCTGCACAAAAGCAAGGTAACTCATAGCCGACTGATAACGGGCATATGCCTTCATCTGTGCTTCCGTGATTTCCTTTTCCAGCGTCCTGCCGCCCTTGGCCAGTTTTTCCTGTGCCACGCCCAAGTCTGTAAGTTCCTTGACTGCCGCCTTTACTTCATCCTGGGCATCTGCCAACTGTAAGTCCAAGAATTCCTCCATAGCTCCAATAGCCTGTGCTCTGGATTCATTCCAGGTCACACCGTCATAGCGAAGATAATCTGTGGCGGGCGTGTACTTGAGTTCATCCCGGTATTCCCTGGCCAGTACCTTTGCCTGTCCGATATCGCTATAGTCTGCAGGTTT
>CAJOIN010000274.1:0-456 GCA_905234515.1 uncultured Selenomonas sp. | reverse complement strand
TCATACTGCTCCGGCGGCACGTATCCCGGCTGTTCCTGAACCCTCCTGGCAAAACCCTCTGCACTATGCCAAATCTTGTCCAGTTCCTCATCGGACAGAGGCGGCTCACACTTGGCGGCTTTCTCAAGAAAAATCTCATGAGCCCGTTCCGTTGCTCCGTAGCGTTTCACCAGTTTTCCGGCAAAATGGGAAAGGGTGCTGTTGCGCTGTCCCTGCGGTATGCTTTCCGTTGTCTGGCAGGCCAGCACCAGCTGCTCAATCGACTGTTCCCCTTCGTGCCAGACTACCTTTTCACAGGGATGTCCATAAATGAACCGCGCCGCATCAAGAGCGTTGCCATCAAAAAAGGGAAACCTTGCCTGAATGGCACGTTTCAGCCCGGCATATTCCCCTGCCTCCTCTATAGGTTCATGAGGAAAATACACATGGAACCTGGGACGCGCCGCCTTTACGGAC
>CAJOIN010000273.1 GCA_905234515.1 uncultured Selenomonas sp. | reverse complement strand
TTTATGAATAATTTCCCGGAAATCAAGGCCAAGCTGGAAGAAGCGGGGTGGAAGGAGTGGGAGGATTATATAGACGGCAAGGCTTTGATCATTCCCCATCCCACAAGGCTGATGGATGAGTATCGCATTTTTATGGTTATGTAGGAGGTGAGCCCATGATACATATATGCTATGCAGTAACAGACAAGAAAGGCACATATACCAAATATGTGGGAGCGTCTCTTTGCTCTGTTTTTGAACATACGCAGGAATGGGTGACGGTTCACTTCCTGCATGATTACACCCTTTCCACAGATAATCGCCGCTACCTTATGCAGCTGGTGCGCAGCTATGGACAGCAGATTGTTTTTTACGACTTTGAAAAGCTATATGGCAAGCGTCTGGCGGCGCTGGAGGAAAAAAACAAGTGGATGGACAAGCTGCTGAAGCAGCCCCTGAAGCAGGCCATGTGGTATCGGCTCCTGGCAGGGGAACTGTTCCAGAAGCTGGACAGGATTATCTACTTGGATGGCGATACCATTGTCAATATGGACATCAAGGAGCTTTGGGAGGAAGAAATAGGAGAAAAGGGACTCTCGGCGGTTTTGGATATCATTATCCAGGAGAATCACTACAGCATGATGGTGAAAAAGGGGCTGTATGATGAGGATAGGTACTTCAATTCCGGGGTGCTGCTCATAGAGCCAAAGGTCTTCGGCAGGGAAGAAAATCTTCTGGAGCGTGGCTGCGAATTCTTGCGAGAAAATGAGCTGGTGGACTACCCGGACCAGGATATATTGAATTATTTCTACGGTGAGGGCTGCCATCTGCTGCCGGAGAAATACAATACTTTGGTGAGCCATGAATTTGCTCTCCGACGTGAAAACGTAGGGGAGTGCATCTACCACTATGCAGGGCAAACCTATGCTTTGGATGCGGTGAATAATTTTCATCGCCTCTTCCTGGAGTATCTAGCCAAAACTCCCTGGTGCAATGCGGATTTTCTGGGGAATCTGGCCAGAAATATCCATCAGAACAGCCGTTCATTGATGCTGGCCTATGCGAATTTCATTGCCGGCATGAGGCGTATAGTAGTGGCGCCTAAGGAGGAAACAGAAAAGCTGAAGAAGCTCCTTGCCATGAAGGAGCAAGAAGAATTTTTGACTCCCAAGGAGCTGAATGCCCGGGGGCTGCGCTTGGAAACGAATGAAGTTCTCCTGTTTTTTGTGAAGCCCGAGGAATTCGTGAGTATCAAAAAGCATCTGGAGTCCTGCGGCTGCACGGAGGGAGTGCACTTTATCAATGGCAATATTTTCCTCTATCGTGACGGCGCCCAGGATGCGAGAATAATCCGGGATTCGTAAAGAAAAGCGGGAAGGGAAGTGGAGTAATTGGGAAAGAGGATGCCTGCTATCTCTGTGATTATTCCTATGTACAATGAAGAAAAGTATATCGCTTTTTGCATGGAAAGCCTGCTTAATCAGACCTTTCAGGATTATGAAGTGCTGCTGCTGGATGATGCATCCACAGATGGCACTTATGAACTTTGCCAAAAGCTATATGGCTCTTTGCCGAAGGTCGCCTTGATAAAGGGGCAGGGCAATGTGGGCCGGGGGGCTATCCGCAATAAAGGCATAGACATAGCCAGGGGCAAATACATTTATTTCCTGGACGCTGACGACGAACTTCTGCCGGAGGCTCTGGAGAAATTCTACGCCAAGGCGGAGGAAACGAAGGCAGATGTGGTGCATACCAGCCACTATATGAAGGTTTTCAGCGATGAAAAAATGCTTCCCAGAAGGAGCCTGTGGAAGCATTGCCGTTGCGGCGACACCAGGGAAGGTCTGCTGGAGGGGGGCAAGGAAGAGAGGATGATGTACCAGGGCCAGGGCTCCCAGCCCATGCCTTGGCTGAACCTTTACCAGCGGGAATTCCTGATGGAGAGTGGGATACGCTTCCCGGATCTGCCCTATGGGGAGGATAATATCTTTTCAGTGGAAGTGGCCATGCGGGCAGGGCGTTTTGTGCGGTTTAATGAGTACCTGAACCTTTACCGCCTCTCCTTTGCCAAGAAGGAACGGGAGAAGAAGCGCCTGGACAGCGCATTGGGTGTCATTCCTCGTTTCCTGGGGCAGTGGAGCCGCATTTTTGATGTATATGGGGAAGAAGAACTGCCCTTTGCCGCCAAGCTCACGTTTATGAAATCCTGGCTGCGGGCACATTTGCGGTATACCGTTTATGATGTGGTGAATACCAGTGACAGGGAAGTATTCAAAAGCCTTCAGGAATATCTGCAGCCTGTGATGGCTGGGGGCGCTTTCCTGGGAGCCTTGCTGGTGAACATGATAGAAGTGGATACCTGGGAGAGGAAAATGATCCATGACCAGGCAGCTGAGAAGCGGCAAGCTTTCCAGAATCTATTTGCAGAGCTTGAGAAAGGAGATTCGGCCCATCAGCTGGATTTTGCCTACATCTACAGCGAGGCCCGACAGGCCCAGCAGATAGAGGGAGGAGAGGAGAGCTTCTACTGCCGGGCTGCCCTTTGGCGGGCGAGAGCCTGCCTGGTTTTAGGCAGGAGAGAGGAAATGCAGTCTGCTTA
>CAJOIN010000272.1:2736-5004 GCA_905234515.1 uncultured Selenomonas sp. | reverse complement strand
AAGGTACGGCGTGCCTGCGGTCATCACCAACAATGTGAACGCTGCGGCCCTGGGCTTCTACGCCCAGCAGGATAAATACAGGAACATCGTCTTCCTTTCCCTGCCCAGAGGCTACAGCATCCGCGGCATGGGGCTGGTGCTGGACGGCAGGCTTCATCAGGGCTGCCACAACATCGCCGGGGAAATAAAGTATTTGCTCTACAGCATTCTGCCCCAAGAGGAATGGTACCAGCATCACCTGACGGACAGGACGAAAAGCCTGGAAACCATAGATGTGAGCCTCCGGGCAGCTCTCGCCATGACCGACCCGGAGCTGGTCTGCGTCCGCAGCGAGATGGTGACGGATATGGAAGTCCTGCGCCAGAAACTGGCAGAATATATCCCCGAAAAATACTTGCCAGACCTGCAGCATATCAGGGACGATGAAATGTCAGAGCTGGCCCTGCTGGGGCAGATGATACTGTGCTTGGAGAAGCTGGCAGAGGGGGAGGGCTGTTGCTGAATGTTTCATCAATTTGTGTTATACTTTTCTCAGCTAGAAGACTGGTTAAATATAGGTGATTTCATTAGACGTTGAAAAGAGAATGGGTGGGTATGATGAACGCTTATTTGGAAAAAATCCGTGATTTTGCCCTAAAGGCCATGGAAGGCGAGAAAGCCAATATCTACCTCTTTGGCTCCTGGGCCAGGGGGAATGCCCGCCATAGCTCTGATGTGGATATAGCCGTGGAGGGGATGGCGGGGGATATTTCTGCGAAGATTGCAGCTCTACGTGAAGAACTGGAGGAATCGACCATTCCTTATCAGGTGGATGTAGTGGATATGGCCCGCGCCTCAGAGGTGCTCTGCGAGGAGATACGCCGGGAGGGAATCTTATGGAAGAAAGCATAAAGAAGCGCTTTAACGGGGCAGAAAAGGCTCTTGGCAAGTTGCATGAAGGTGTGATCAAGGACAGCCTCACGGAAATGGAACGCGATGGGCTGATTCAGCGTTTTGAGTTTGCTTTTGAAATCATGTGGAAATGCGGCAAGGATTATCTGTTGGACAGGGAGGGTCTGGAAGCAGCCTCACCCAAGAAAGTAATCCGTCTCCTCCGGGAAGTAGGGCTGTTCAGTGATGAGGAAGCAGAACAGGCGCTGCAAATGGCAGATGACCGCAATCTTACCGCTCATACTTATGATGAAAAGATGGCGGTGGACTTGGCCAAGCGGATTGTTGAGCATGAGAAACTGCTGTCAGAGTGGCTGGGGAGGATGAAGGAATAGATGACATAAAAAGGTTCAGGGAAGCGCTTTGTAGAGCGCTTGTCCTGAACCCTTTTTTATTCGCAGATTTTCACACGGTTGGAAATGTCTTCCTTTTCCTTGGCCTCAGGCTCGGCGGTGATGCCGCCGAAGGGCATCTGGGCCACCAGCTGCCATGAATCAGGCACTTGGAAGAGTTTTTTTATAGCTTCATCTATGACCGGGTTGTAGTGCTGGAGGCTGGCACCGATGTTCAGGTCCCGCAGGGCCGTCCAGATGGTGAACTGCAGCATACCGTTGGCCTGCTGGGCCCAGATGGGGAAGTTGACAGCATACAGGGCAAACTGTTCCTGCAGGGACTTGACCACGTCTTCATCATAGAAGTAGAGAACCGTGCCTGCTCCGGCTTTGAAGCTGTCAATCTTCTCCCGTGGGACTTTACCGCCAAAGGCATCATAGACCGCATCCCAAAGCTCGTCCTGTTTCTGGCCCAGGGCCAGGACAACACGCGCCGACTTCATGTTGAAGGCATCCGGAACCAGCTCCGTGGCCTGTTGGATTACTTCTTTGACTTTCCTGGTATCCACTGGAAGCTTCTTGTTGATCTGGTAATAGGTGCGCCGCTGGCTGATGGATTCCATAATGCTCATGCTGTCCTGCCTCCTCAAATTTTTGATATATAGTTTGAAATATTCCGTAAATATATGATACAACAAAGCAAATGAACGGGTCAAGGTCGTGTTTTCCCATAGGACCAGCTATTCTTCCTTAAGCTAGCTTTCTGGTGGGTTATCTTTTTCTTTTGACACTACAAAATTTGCAGTAGCTCTGTTATGCTTAGATAAAGGGGGTACAATGTGATGAAGGCGATTCTTATGGATTTGGATAATACTTTGTACGATGCCACGGCGGCTTATCAGCGTGGTGAGGAGGCCGCCTTGCGCCTGGGGGCAGAGCTGCTGGGGCTTTCACCAGAGGTGTGGACGGAGGCCTGGCAGGCGGGCAAGGCTCGCACCAAGGAACT
>CAJOIN010000272.1:0-2592 GCA_905234515.1 uncultured Selenomonas sp. | reverse complement strand
TCGGGGCGTAAAGCTGGCCCTTTGCACGGATATGATGGCGGCCATGCAGTACAGGAAAATCCGCCAGCTGGGCCTGGATAAATATTTGGATGCCATGGTGACCAGCGAAGAAGCTGGTATTGAAAAGCCGGCGGCGAAGATGTTTACTCTGGTTTTGGAAAAACTGGGGGTGACTGCCTCTGAGGTTATGATGATTGGCGACAGTCTGCCCAAGGATGTGGCAGGGGCCCAAGAAGCCGGCATCCGGGCCATTTGGAAAGCCCAGGCTGCTGGGGATTATGAGGAAGAATGGATAGCTTGCTTTACAGATGGCAAATTGCAACAGTACTGTGGTTTTTGACCTTCCGTAAAATTTGTATTTGGCTTTCGGCAGGTGAAGAGGTGGCTTATTATTGAACGAACGGAAAAAGGGACTGCTCATGGTATGTATGGGCGCTTCCATGTGGGGCGGCAGCGGTGTGGCCGGGCAGTATCTGTTGCAGGATTGCGGCTTTTCCACGGAGTGGCTGGTGGTGTCCCGGATGCTGCTGGCTGGCGTCATCCTGCTGATGACAGATGCCTGCCTTTATAGAGAAAGCATTTTCCATATTTGGCAGGATAAGAAAGATGCTTTGGAAGTGCTTTTGTTTGCTGTTTTTGGCATGTTGGCAGTGCAGTATACATATTTTGCCTGCATCAAAGCGGGTAATGCGGCCACAGCCACGGTGCTGCAATACCTGATGCCGGTGTTTATCGTAGGTTATACAGCTGTGAGAGCCCGCCGTCTGCCCCGTTATCTGGAACTCATCTGCGTGGCTATGGCCGTGGGAGGAACCTTCCTGTTGGTTACCCACGGCAGCCTGGACAAGCTATCCATTTCGCCCTTGGCCCTGTTTTGGGGATTGGCGTCTGCGGTGGCGGCGGCTTTCTACACCATGCAGCCCAAGCGGCTGATCCGTAAATGGCGCCCGACCTTGGTGGTGGGCTGGGGCATGCTGCTGGGAGGTTTGGCCCTGTCTTTCCTGTGCCCTCCCTGGAACTTTGTGGGCATTTGGCAGCCTCTGGCCGGTCTTATTTATGCTTACATCATTATCTTTGGCACCGTGGTGGCCTTTGGCTGTTATCTGGGCAGCATCAAATACATCCAGCCAGCGGAAGCCAGTATCCTTGGCTCCCTGGAGCCTTTGTCGGCCATTGTCTTTTCCCTGCTGTTCCTGAAGGCCAGCTTCGGCGTCATGGACCTGCTGGGGACGGCTCTGATTCTTGCCACCGTATTCCTGCTGGCTAGACGCGGCAAGGAGTGAGGAGATATCTGGCAGGATTTTGCCTCATGGAAGCGAAATAGGCAAAAAGGTATATTTTTTGCATAAGGAGATCATGATGGAAAAGAAAGCATCTTATCTTGAACCATGCGGCGGTGACCGTGGCGGATATTGACTGGAGCCTGGAGTTTTTCCAGACAGTGCTGGGCATGACCGAGACCCGGCGGAAAGAAAAGGACGGCAAGCTCCAGCAGGTATGGCTGAAAGGGGGACTGCAGCTGGTGGCCGCCCCGGAAGACCCGGCAGCGGGCAGGGGACACCATCTGGGCATTGTGGTGCAGGATTTTGCGGCTACCCTGCAGGAAATGCTGGCCTATGAGGGGGTACACTCTATGGAAGGCAAGCCGGAAAAATGGGTGCAGCTCCCGGACGGGCTGGTGCTGGAGCTTTTCCAGGAAAAGCCGGGGGCCATTGAGAAGGTGCTGGGCATCGAGGTAAAGTGAGCACCGGAGATTGAAGTCACGACCATCTTTGCACGCCCCAGTAGCAAGAGCGTGCCAGGAAGGATGCGGGCATCGTCTTCGGTTGTGACAAACAGTAAATAAAAAGAGACTTTGAAGCTGTCATATCATGGATATGAGGCAGGCTTCAAAGTCTCTTTTTGTATATGCTGTTTGGGAATATCTTACAGGTGGGAATGAGCTTCTGCTGAAGGTCATCGTGCTTGGGGATCTGCTGAGCCTGCCAGGAATTGCCGGCAGGGCCGATGGTCATAGGCACAGGCATTACGTCCTTTCTGTGGTAGCAAAGGGAATGGTTTCATAAATTGATATCATTCTACAGGAAAGTAGTGGCGTTGGCAAGTCTTAACAGGCTATTAGTCAAGGACACTTTTATGTGGAGTGCTGAGACTGCAGCACAGATATGGCCTTAATTCATCAGGCATGGCTTTTTCTAAAAGATGGACAAGTTCGTCAGAAGGAAGTTTGTCCTCGTGCAAAAGCCATTCGTTGACGACATATAATATGCCAATTACATAGAACCGAATCATGAATTGCAGTTTCTCTGGCAGTTTATTGGCATTCTGCTGTTGGCGAATATATGCTGTCATTGGTAGTCTGGCGTATAATCATAGTACACTGTTCTTTGCTTTACAAATTATGCTTTTTATAAAGTTCGTTGTGATTTAGCGTTTTTCCTCTATCGAGTTCAGGAAGGGGGAGAGTATATAATAAATCTGATTGGGAAATAAGGCACTCCATCAGTTTGTGTGGGTAGCTAAATCTTCCCGGCTCTTATAAACATTGAAAAAGCATACATTTTCCTGTACGATTTTTTTTGCACAAAAAAC
>CAJOIN010000271.1 GCA_905234515.1 uncultured Selenomonas sp. | reverse complement strand
CCAGGCCCATCTCGTTATAATCCCTATTTCCGTAATAAGCAAGCACTGTCAAGGCAGCAGCCGGGCCACAGGTGTACTCTGTAGTCTGCTGATAGGTAGGGTAATGGGTCAGCATAGTCCGTGTTTTGGTATCTGTCATGTTAAAAAAGTCATTTTCACTAAAATAAAGAGACGCCTGATGATTGATTTCCTTGGGTGCAGAAGATGCCCCTGAAGATGTAGTATCAAGCCCCTTGGGGTAGGGAATAATCTCTGTCATATATTCCTCAAAGGTCACTCCCCTGCGGCTGATATCCTTGGCAGCCCCTTCCCCCACATAGCGAAAATGCCAGGGCTCGTAGCTGTAGCCGGTAATACCTTCCTGTCCCTGCGGATAGCGCAGTATGAAACCATAATCAGGCAGCAGGGGATGGATTTTGGCGAAAATTTCCTTTTGGGCTATCATCTCGTCATTGTCATCTATAACCTTGCCGTCCACTACCAGGCAGATATCCACCGCCAGTCCCGTATGATGCTCGGAATAGCCGGGGACAGCCACATACTGCTTGACATAGTCCTCCCCATACTTCTCGGTAAATTCCTTCACAATCTCCTGCTGTCTGGCTACGCTCCGATAAACGGAATCCAGCTCAATCTGTATGCCCTGCTTCAGCAAGGCCTCCCGCAGCTGGGCAAAGTGGGCATAGGTATCACGCTCAATCTGAAACTCCCTGCCAAAGGAATTTTTCACCGTCACCAAGGGAACTATTGCCTCATAGTTGCTGGGTAGCTTATGGGTTTTGTTTACCAGAACCAGATAATCCATGTCCTGGGCCTGCTCCATCTGAGCTGCTGCAACATGGTTTATTCCCCATGTTGGCACGTAGGAAGAAGGTGTTATTGGTGCCAGCATGCAAACAGAGAGCATGGCAACAAGTGTCTTGATGTCGAATTTCATTTCGTTCATCCTCCTTCAAACGTTCACTATGAATATACCTACAATCCCAAATAACGAAGAAAAGACTTCTGTGAATAATTGCGGGACACGTAGACAGGAAGCAAAATCCCCAAAATCACAATTGGAATGCCCGCCTGCCAGAGATTGAAAAGTGTACCATAGTCACCCTCTACGATGGTCAAGAGTAAAATATCACTGAAGATAATCTGTACAAAAGGATGCAGGAGATATATGGCCATGGAACGCCTGCCCATTTCAGCCGGGAACGATGCAGTATCATGCACCAGAAGCTGCATAACTCGCATAAGCATGATGCTTCCTCCAATCGCTGCAGCATAAGCAAGCATTGGATAAAGACCATACATTCGCGCGGCCATGTTGAAATAGTTGTTGATATGGCTCTGCACTGCCAGCAAAATAATTGGCAGCAACAGGCACCAAAAGTCAGAAATGTTTTGCAGCTCCTTGGCACGTAGCCACCTGCCAGTCAGAATAAATCCTTGGGCAAACAGCGCGATATCCAACCCCCATGGAAGATGAGTCCAGCAACTAAGCTTATAGCCTAACAAGCTAAGAACTACAGCTATCACAACATCTCTTACGCCCACTTTACGTTCTGCCGGAAAAGCCCATAGGAAAATATTTTCTGCCAGAAAAAAACAGGGAAGAAACCAAAGGGCTATAAGTGGCAAATCAACAGAATTACCACCCAATATGCCCCCTAAAGCTTCGATGGGGGGCAGTTCCGTCCCCACACGTGGCATAAACATTCCCCTGACAGACCAAATAGGCCAAAACAGTAGCTCCAGCAAGAAATAGGGAACCAAAAGACGTTTTACACGTGAGCAGAAAAACTCATATTTGCGATTTTGCCACTTAACAAGGTTTAAGGTAAAGCCTGCTGCCACAAAGAAGATAGGCATCCTTATAGGTGACAAAACATACGACCATTCCCCACCAATTGAATGTGCTGCCACCACCAGCGCGATAGCAACACCTTTGGCTGCATCCAGCCAGACAATGCGGCCTTTCCCTTCAGCCATAAGAACTTCACTTCCTTTTCAGCCAGCTTGAAATGCCTTGTACTGTACATAAGATTCTCCTTAGAATTTCCACATCAAGCTCACCTTGCCCATAGCTCCTCTTTGCTTGCCGCAGGCTGCTACAGCACCAAGGTTCAGCGTGAAATTGCTATTTTTCGGCTGATGCAGCCAGCCGATTTCAAATATGCCGCTATTACCCTTGAGGCTTGGAGTGGCTGTGCTATACCCGGCCACGGCAGCCCTGGCGTCACCAGAAAATTCACGCTCATAGTACGCGCCAATATAGCCTTTGCTATCCTCATTGAAAGCGTGGGTCAGTCTGGCGCCAAGTCTCAGGCGATGGCTGTTGACGGCGGAAAAATCATAAGTTTCCCCTGTGCTCACCCGGGCAGAATCACTGCCTGTATGGCTGTAAAAATACCTGAGGGAAACATCCAAATCATTATTCTCATTAAGCTTGATACCTTTGCCAAGGCCCAGATGGGCACCCAGATAACTGCTGCTGGTATCGTAGCCAATACTCAGGCCTTCATAGCCCGTAAAATCCCGGGAGCTATAATCCGCTTTGGTTCTGCCGGCGCGAAAGCTGCCCTCATAATACATGCCCCTGCTGTCCTTTTGAC
>CAJOIN010000270.1 GCA_905234515.1 uncultured Selenomonas sp. | reverse complement strand
TTTCAACTCCATAAACAAGAAGCAGCAGCCCTCCGCTTGCGGAAGGCTGCTGCTTTTTACTGCGTGTCTTGCTACATATTTTGCTGAATCCAAATTCGCTGTTGTTCGAAGATGCTGGAAATAAGGTGCTCTCGCATGTTGTTGGAGAGTTCGTCCAGAGCGCATGCCATCTGCCAGCGGGGCTTTTGCTCCTCTTCCTCATCATCAGCCGGGGCTGGTGCGGGGGCAGGGGTGACTCTTAGGACGGTGACATTGGTATCCAGCTTACCAATGAGCGGGAGTCCGGTGAGCAGAATGTGCATCCTGTCACCGGGAGCGGGGCCGGCGGCCTCTGTCTTGAAGGCCAGCCCGCCGCCGCTGATGTTGGTGAGTTCCCCTTGGTGAGTGTCCTGCTGCTGTCCAATCTCGTTCAGCAGCTGCCACTCCACGGGAGCGGCAAGGGAAACCCGGTAGAAGTTTCTCGACTGGACATAGCTTTTGGTGGCAGGTTTATCCACAACCCTGCTGCTTCCGGCTTGGCCAGTCGATACCGACTTCCCTGTCGGCGTTGGACTTTTTAATGTTCCCATAATAAAAATCCCTTCCAATGTAATGAACCCTAAATAACAATAGTAAAGGAATCCATTTAATATAGTACCAAAGTCATAGTTGGCTGTCAACCGCAGGGAGTGTGTATACAAGCTGTGACAGGTGTTTCTCTTGCCCGAAGGCGCAGGGTGGGGTAAAATAGGAAGCGTGATTATACATTACATCTTTACAAGGAGGATGCTTATGAAGACTATACATACGGACAAAGCTCCCGCGGCGGTGGGGCCTTACAGCCAGGCTATCCAGGCTGGCGGCATGCTGTACCTTTCCGGCCAGATTGCCATTGACCCGGCAGCAGGCAAGATTGTGGCAGGGGATATCGAGGGCCAGACTGAGCAGTGCTGCAGGAATGTGGAGGCGGTGCTGGCCGCTGCCGGTACGGACATGAGCCGTGTGGTGAAGACCACCTGCTTCTTGGCAGATATCAAGGACTTTGCCAAGTTCAACGCTGTCTATGAGAAGCATTTTCTAAGCAAGCCTGCCCGCAGCTGTGTGGCAGTAAAGGATTTGCCCGCTGGCGCTCTTTGCGAGATTGAGACTGTGGCTGTTTGCGAGTAATATTTGGTATATGTTCTTTCGTGCCGTTCCTGAGGGTAGGGACGGCATATTTTATCTTTTCAGGAGGATTTTGCAGAAAGTTTCTTCTCATTCTCTATCAATGAGGGGGCTGTTTGTGTTATACTATGATAAATGTGGGAAGTTTAGCCCTAGCAACAAATATAGGGAGTGATGAGAGATGGACGTCCAGGAGGAAAAGGGAACCAAGTGCCTGCATATAGGCCTGTACGGCAGGAGTGGCAGTGGCAAGACCTCTTTGGTGAAGGCATTGACGGGGCAGAACCCTTCCATGCTGACCATTATGCGCAAGACTGACGTTCAGCGTATATACAGGCCGTTGGATATAAAGGACCTCGGCAAGGTAGTGTTCAGCGAGATTTCCGGCCCTGATGAGATATGGAAACATAGCAAGCCAGGGGACAAGCCGGTGGAGCAGGCCGATATCGTGGGCGAGCCGGATATGGCGCTGGTGCTTTTCCGCGAGGCAGATATGCACGGGGAGCTGATTTTCTACCGTCATTTCAAGTCTATGGGCAAGCCGGTGATACCTATCATCAGCCGTGCGGATACTTTGGGGGATGATGGCAGAGTCCTGGCCCGTATTTTGGAGCAGAAAATCGGCCAAAAGCCTCTTTGCGTCAGTGCCATGAAGGGCGCCGGCCTGAAGGAGCTGCGTGAGGCTATTGTCAAACAGCTGTCAGAGGTCTTCGGCGGCTATGCCTTGGCAGAGGACCAAGTGGGCGAAGGAGATATGGTGCTGCTGGTGATGCCCAAATCCCTCAGGCTGGCCAGCGACAAGCTCATCCTGCCCCAGGTGAAGATTCTCTGTGAACTGCTGGTGAGGAAGTGCCCGGTTATGAGCTGCACTCTGGACAGCATGAAGGCTACTTTGGAGATGCTGCCTGAAGCCCCAAAGCTCATTATTACCGATTTGGAGAGCTTGGATGAGGTGCGCAGCTGCAAGCCGGACTCCAGTATGCTGACGACCTTTTCTGTACTCTGTGAGGACTAATACGCTGGGAATAAGATAGTGCTGGCGTCAGCGGTGCCTTTAAAGTTTAATATTTAAGCCTAAGGACTGAGTTTGTCGGACGAGAGGTGGATATGATGGTATTTATGAAACGTCACGCAAGGAAGTTCGCTATGCTGGGAGTTTGCGCCTGCCTGCTGGGGGCGGCTGTGTCTGTGGAAGGAACGGCAGCGGCGGCAGCTTTGGCGGAGAATTCCCAGACAGAGGCCGCAAAGCCCGCCGAGGCTTGGTACTGGCTATCTTCTGATGATAAGTATAGCAAGTTTTTTGACCCCTCTTCAGTGGTGGCAGTAAAGAATGCCAAGAAGGAAAACGGGGATAAGGTGCCTACGGAAACGGAAATCAAGGGCTGGATAAAGACCAGCTATAGCTACGGCGGCGCTAAGGAGACCATAGAGAGCTATGGCATAGGGGCGGTGCTGAAGCCGGAGCAGCTGGCGTACAGTCTGGCTCAGGTTACGGTGAATCCTCAGAACAGGACCCTGCAGTATTTAAAGGAAGACTTTTACAATGCCCAGGGCGAGGTGGTCTGGTCCACGACTGAGGGCAGAGTAAAGGAGATAAATTCCCAGCAGTTTGATGAGGCTTATTACAATGCCTTAGTGGATGAAATCTTCCGGGTAGGGGAGATGAAGCGGGCAGCCGCAGAGGACCGCTGGATTGACCTTTGGAAGGAAGAGAATGAGGATGGGCAGGTCACCAGTGTCACTGCCGATACCACCACCATGCGCATGAAGGGCTCTAACCTGCTGGTGTGGGAGTGGTCCGAGACCAGGGACAAGTCCGGCAAGGTGCTGGAGATAAAGTTCATGAAAAAGGCCGTAAACCTGAACCAGGGCACTGAGCGCGTGGTGAAGGGCGACTACTGGAGCGGCGTCACTGGCTGGAAGGATATGGACGATGAGTATGAGGGCGCTTACCGCGCCATCAGTCCCAATGAGCCTGCCAGCAAGGGACTTACCCGGCTTAGGGCTTTTGCCAAAGGGTATTCCACCTGGGTGAACCGCTATAGCCTTAAATAATGATGATAATGAAGCCTGCCCTGTTTTACGGGGCGGGCTTTTGACGATAATCTAAAGGAGGTAACGTATATGCAGGAGATTTTTGCCAGAGCCAGCCACCGTTCTTTTGCGGACAGGCCTGTGGAGAGGGAGAAGATAGAGCAGCTTCTCAGGGCCGCCATGGCGGCGCCTACGGCGGTGAATCAGCGACCTTGGGAATTCTACGTGGTGGAGAACAAGGAAATCCTGGAGAAAATGGCCGAGGCCAGCCAGTATGCCTGGCCTGTGGGCAAGGCTTCTGTGGCCATTGTGGTATGCTATCGCACCGAGGGAAACCATGCCCCGGAAATGCTGGAGGTGGATTGCGCTCTGGCTACGGAGAATATTTGGCTGGAGCTTACTCACCTGGGGCTGGGAGGCGTGATGCTGGGGATTGCCCCCTTGGAGGAGCGCATGAAGGTGGTAGCTGAGGCCCTGGCGCTGCCTGATAATCTCCGTCCCTTTACAGTGATTCCCTTTGGCTATCCCAAGAAGGAGAAGGAGCGTCCGGACCGCTATGAGCCGGACAGGGTTCATTGGCTTAGCTGAGAAATTTGGGAAGAATGGAACTTTCTAATGAAATTCTAATGAAAAAAACATAAAAAAACGCTTTAGAAAAAATGAAGTTCATACGATATACAATATAGCAGGGTTTAGCTTCCTGACTATGGAGCAAAGGAGGTGTGCAAAATGACCATAGATTCGTTAAGCGGGCTCAGCAGCATAAGTCTCAATAACATCAGTACGGTTTACAATCGTGAGCAGCAGACAGTACCACAGGCGCGGGAAACCGAAGAGGATGAGAAGGCCGCCAGGTTTGGTGATGTGCTGGCGAAAGTGCAGGAAACTGACGAAGAAGCATCAGCGGAGGACTCCACGGTTAGTACCATGACCCTTACACAGGTCATGCCGGACGGTTCGCTGAGGGTGCAGAAGGTCGACGGTGACCAGCTGGTGTCAGAGGAATTGCTTAATGGTGTGGGCATCCAGGAGCAGTTTAATCTGCAAGGGATGCCGGGGCAGGTCTTTAGAGCCTATATGGCAGGTATGGGGATTGCCACCGCACCAGTTGGAGCCATCTACAATGCATTCATCTGAGATACGTGAGGAAGCGTTAGCAGGTGCCTGCAAAGGTAGGAATTGTTGAAAGCTTATTCGGACGAACCAATAAGGCAAAAATAAACCGCTGCCAGGTACGGGCAGCGGTTTATTTTTGCCTTGTTTTAATCTATGCTGAAGTGATTGAAAGGGAACTTGCTCTTTTTGCTGTCCTGGCTTTCCCAGGCCATGATGGCAGTGAGGACGGAGCCGCCTATGCAGCGGGCCTTGTCGGAAATATAGAAGCATTCTTCCTGGCTCATGGAAGGGTGGATATCGGCGATTTTCTGGCCCTTTTTGACCATGATGCCGCTGTGGACGGCACCACGGAGCACGCCGTCAATAGTGGCGGCAACTTCGGTTTTTTTGCCCTTGGAGGTAATGACAGCCAGGGGCTCACCCTTTTTGATGAACATGGAGATGTTTTGCAGCATTTTCACCTTGCCGGCGGCAGGGGCAAAGACCAGGTGCTCCAGATTGGCAGGGTCGCCCACGAGACCGCCGTCGCTTTGCTGGTCACGGTAGGAATATCCTTCATAGATGAGCCTGCCCTGGCCGCGCATGGTTTCCACTACCACGTCCACATCACGCCCGGCGCAGAAGCCGGGCCCCAGGGCTACCGTGTGGTCCGCCATGCCGCGATGGGTGCCGGCCACGTTTTCATGGCGCAGCAGGGCATCCACCACCACCCGGGGCTTCAGTTCTTTGATGGATTCCCCTTTGGGGTCGCAGAGCATGATGAGCTCGCCCTTCTTGACCCGTTGTTTGGCTTCCTTGACGGTCTTAGCCAGATGACAGGTCAGGCGCTCCACAGTGGCCTCGCCGCGATAGATGGCATCGGCAAAGGAAACCCGGCGACGGGTAGCAGTAGGTTGTTCCTGCTCCAGGATCTGAGACCAGCGCGGTACAAGCAGTGGATAACCCCGGAGGCCAGCTCGCCGCCTCCACGCACGATGACCAGATGTTTCATGTCAGTTGCTCCTCTGTATTCTCATAATCTCTATTACATTTATCACAGTTCCTTTATATTATAACGCAGACGTTCAAATTTTGTCGACAGACAAAATTTACATATTGGTGGTGGGAAAAATCAGAGGTTCTTCATTATTTTTTCAGATAAACAAGAATAAAGAATAAATTCTAATAATTTACTTCAAAACCATTGCAATAGTCTGAATAGGGTGTTATAATAAGAATCGTAAAGAGGAGATGGCAGTACAAGCCAAACTGGCATGAGTCCTAGAGGGTGATTGCTTCCAGGTTGTCTGCCAGCCGAAATAGGCTCTCTTCAATCCCTTACGCGAAAGGATGTGAGCGGTTATTGAAGATGTCTTGCCGCGAATTTCCTTTGAGTTCTGGTTAGTCGTGCAGTGATGAAGTAAGTGTATTCACCAAGCAGACAGGGGCGTAATGATGACTTGGTCGCCAGTCGCACCTGGAGCAGGTGGAAAAAGAGGCACTATACCAGTTTCAAAGGGAGTTCTCTATCCCGGGGAATCTTTACAAATCATCGTTAGCCATTCCAAACCAAGGTAAACCATTGGTATCCTATCGTTATCGGTAACGGCTTGATGGTTATGTGTACACGAATCGTGATGATGAGTCACTAATGTTTGGGCCAAACAATGAGATACTTCGCCGTCTTCCTGCTCGAGAGGGAGGACCGTGCAGACAAAAGAATACGAAGGGTAAAGAAGTTAATGTGTTATTGCGTATAAAAGCGGCTTGCACGTCGGGGTAGGATGCAGGCCGCTTTTTAGTGTGTAAAAACTAAAAAAGCCTTCTCTTGAGGAGAAGGCAAAAATGCTGTTATGAGTCTTCGTAGGGGCGTACCCGCAGGGCAAGACCTCTGCTTTCGCAGATCTGACGGCAGCGCT
>CAJOIN010000269.1 GCA_905234515.1 uncultured Selenomonas sp. | reverse complement strand
AATCAGAATGTCACAGGTTCGAGTCCTGTTCGAGGAGCCAATTTTAAAATTTATCTGGGGAGCCCCCCATTCTACATTGGGGTATCGCCAAGTGGTTAACACACTGGATTGTGGCTCCAGCATGCATGGGTTCGACCCCCATAAGTCGCCCCATATCATAGGGGTATAGCTCAATTGGTAGAGCAACGGTCTCCAAAACCGTAGGTTGTGAGTTCAAGTCTTACTGCCCCTGCCATTAATTTCATAACGGAGTGGTACTCAAGTGGCTTAAGAGGACGGTTTGCTAAATCGTTAGGCTGGGTAACTGGTGCGGAGGTTCGAATCCTCTCCACTCCGCCACTATGAACTTCAAGGCTCCAGCGTTGTCTGGGGCCTTTTTGGTATAACTAAGATTATTAAGGTTTTATGAGGAAGGAGTTGCATCTTATGAAATCTGGAAAATTTACGGCTTTGCTGCTTCTGCTTATTATAATGGTGGGGTCGGTGGCTGCCTTTGCCTATGAGAGCACCCACACGCCGGAGTACGCCCTGAAGGAAATTGCAGAGGGCATTGAGGAGCGGGACTATGATAAGGTGAGCCAGTATGCGGATTTGCCAGCTTTGACCAGCGCCAGCTACGATGAAAGCACCGCTATACTTTGCCAGGAGATTGAAAAACTTAGCCGCATGTATCCCCAGGATTGGTTCTTCCGCCATGATTTTGCCTTTATGAGCAACTATATTGCCCAGCGTCGGGATGATGACCTGGTGTTTATCCAGCGGGCCATGGAGCTTTATCTTGATCCCGACATCACTCCTGTGAGCAGGGCTGATGGGGAGGCTAAATGGATTGCAGATGAGACCCAGAAATTTATTGAGGAATATGATGCCTCTGTGGTGAAGGTGGAAGAAGAAGGTAATCATGCCATCGCTGTTATTGCTATTACTGGCCACGACAGCGCCTACGGCCGCCTCTGCCCCAAGCTTACCCTCAGGGTGGACCTGGAACCCCAGGAGGATGGCAGATGGAAAGCTGTCAGGGTCACCAATGTGAAGGAGCTTTTCTATCCTGTGGTGGACGGCATCGAGAACTATTGGACCATGCAGGGCTGGCAGTAAGGGGAAAAAGTTGGCCAGGAGGCCACAAAAATGGTACAATGTAACAGGTTTGCAATTAAGTTATAAGGATGTGCGCCATTAATGCCAATTAAAATACCAAATAATCTTCCTGCCGCTCATGTGCTGGAGGGGGAGAATATCTTTGTGATGGATGCTGACCGGGCTTATAGCCAGGATATCCGTCCTTTGAAGATTCTCATCCTGAACCTGATGCCTATCAAATCAGTGACAGAGACCCAGCTTTTAAGGCTGCTGGGCAATACTCCCCTCCAGGTGGAGGTGGATTTCATCTATACTGAGTCATATCAGCCCTCACATACCTCCCAGGACTATCTGACGGAGTTCTACGGCACCTTTGCAGAGGTACGCCACAGGAAATACGATGGCTTCATCATCACCGGGGCGCCGGTGGAGAACATGGAGTTTGAAGAAGTGGCCTATTGGGATGAGGTGGCGGAAATCATGGAGTGGTCCAAGACTCACGCCTATTCCACCTTCCATATCTGCTGGGGAGCCCAGGCCGGCCTTTACTACCACTATGGCATCAAGAAGTATCAGGTGCCGGAAAAAATCTTCGGGGTCTACAGGCATCATCTTTGTGTGGAGAATGAGCGGCTTTTGCGTGGCTTTGATGATGAATTTTTCGTGCCCCACTCCCGCCATACGGAGAACCGCAAGTCGGAAATTGAGAAGGTGCCTGAACTGACTATCATGGCGGAGGCTGAGGGCAAGGCTGGTCCCTATATCATTGCCAATATGGAGCGCAGGCAGTTCTTCATTACAGGACATGCCGAGTATGACCCAATGACTCTGACAGGGATTTGAAGGCTGGCATGAATCCCAAGGTGCCCAGCAACTACTATCCTGATGATGACCCCTCCAAGCCGCCTGTGGTCAGGTGGAGGAGCGTGGCTCACCTGCTTTTTGCCAACTGGCTGAACTACTATGTATATCAGGAAACTCCTTATGAGCTCGATTATCTGTATAAAAGCCAGGAATGATATGCCGGCTTCATAAAACGCAAACAAAACCCAACCCCCTCGGGAGCAGACACTCCTGAGGGGGTTGGGTCTTATAGTGTAGGATTGTTTTGTGTTGCAAGCTTAGGTTATGTATGTGTGTAAGGGGTTATTATCTATGGTCAGCTGCGGGAGCAGGCTGGCCCTGCACATCCTTGGCTTCTGCTTCCTTGGGAGCCTTTTTCTGATGCTTTTTGTCTGCGTCCTTGGCAGACTGCTGCTTAGAATCCACCCGAGAGTCAACATGCTGCTTGTCCTTGTGAAGCTCCGGAGCAGGCTGTTCAATCTTGGGCGGCTCCTCTTTATGGGCGGCCTCTACAGAGGTCGTTGCAGCTGCCATGCCAAAGGCAAAGGTACCTGCCAAGGCCAGGGTGGTTATTTTCTTAAAGTTCATCATAGTAATCCTCCTTTTGTTTTCCTGCGCCAGGATTGACGCTTTGCTCGCCCTGTGGCGATGTTTTAATTATAGGGGGCGTAACTTAGAAGAGCTTTAAAGTCCCATTAGTTTTTTATTAAATCTTCCTGTAAAGATAATGAAAGCCACAGACTTGACATATGTCATACGCCTTAGTAAAGTAAATATGATATTTGTTACATAACGAGGAAGAAGATGTCCCCCATCTCTATAGATGGGTCATCGCATAACAGGCGGCGAGCATATATCTCCCGCCTCGTTGAAACGCTAATTGGAGGATTTTGCCTTCGGCAAAATTTGAACAATGGCGTTATAATTTGGAGATAAGGCGCGGCCTGGTTCGGTATATCGGAGGAAGTTCATGGAGTATTGGTTGAAAAGGTTACAGGAAATAGGCAAGGCAGCTATGCTGCCCATAGCTGTGCTGCCGGCGGCGGCGCTGCTGCTCCGTCTGGGAGCTCCGGATGTGCTGGATATTTCTTTCGTCACCAAGGGCGGCGGCGCTATTTATGATAATCTGCCCCTGATTTTCGCCATTGGCATTGCTGTAGGTCTTGCCAAAGAGAAAAGCGGTGCGGCAGGGTTGTCTGGCGCCATTGGCTATCTGGTGCTGACCGGTGCCTTGGAAGCCATAGATGGAGGCCTGAACATGGGCATACTGGCAGGGATTATTGCCGGTCTTGAAGCCGGGTATTTATGTAATCGATTTCATAATCTAAAGCTGCCGGAGTTTTTGGAGTTCTTTGAAGGAAGCCGTTTTGTGCCTATTGTGACGGCCGCGGCCTCCATTGCGCTGGCCGCTGTTTTTGGCACAGTATGGGGTGCCTGCCAGGCGGTTATCCAGGGCGTGGGGGAATGGATTATCGGTGCCGGGGCTGTGGGGACTTTCGTCTACGGCGTTCTGAACCGCCTCCTCATTCCCTTGGGACTGCATCATATCCTGAACAGTTTTATCTGGTTTGTGTTCGGAGAGTACACTACTCCGGCAGGCGTGGTGGCTACGGGGGATATGAACCGTTTCTTTGCCGGTGACCCTCACGCGGGCATGTTTATGTCGGGCTTCTTTATTATGATGATGTTTGGTATGCCGGCGGTCGCCCTGGCCATGTATCGCTGCGCCCGGCCTGAAAACCGTCCCAGGATTGCCGGGGCCTTGGTTTCTGTGGCTCTGACCTCCTTTTTGACAGGCATTACGGAGCCTGTGGAGTTCATGTTCATGTTTATTGCCCCGGCCCTTTATGCGGTGCATGCGGCGCTGACAGGCTTGGCTTTGTCCATCTCATACCAGGTGGGGATTTTGCACGGCTTCGGCTTTTCAGGGGGCGTTATAGATTATCTGCTGAATTACGGTCTGGCCACGCGCCCGGCCTTCATCATACCTTTGGGGCTGGCCTTTGGCCTGGTTTACTTTGTGATTTTCAGTTGGGCTATCAGGCACTTTGACCTGCCCACCATTGGGCGCTACGATGATTTGGAGGAGACAGAGGCTGCTGAAAATGGGAGCGGGGAGGAAGAATAAGGATGCTGGCAATAGTTAACGGAAAAGTCATTTTGCCGGATGAACGGGAGAACGGGCATTTTTCGGTTATCCCTGGTATGGCTGTTATGATAGAGGATGGCCACATCAAGGATGTGGTGCCTGAGGTGCGCTTGCGGGCGGATATCAAGCATTTTGACACTTGGAATGCGGGGGGCTGCTATGTGTCCCCGGGCTTTATCAATATCCATATACATGGCTGCTTTGGCGCGGATACCATGGATGCCACGGAGGGGGCCATGCTCACCATGCGCAGGGGGCTGCCTGCCACAGGGGTGACCTCCTTCCTGCCCACCACTATGACCTGTCCTATGGAGGAGATAGGACAGGCCCTGGCACAGGTGAGAAAGTGCATGGAGCATCCTGGGGCTGGCCGTGGGGCTGAGGTGTTGGGAGCTTATATGGAAGGTCCCTTTATCAGTCCCGCCCACAAGGGGTCCCAGGCAGAGGCGAATATACGCCGGGCAGATTTTAGCCTGGTGGAGCCTTATAAAGATGTAGTAAAGTATCTGACTCTGGCTCCGGAGGAGCTGGGGGGAGACTACAGCTTCGTGGACAAATGCCGCCAGGCAGGCATTATTGTTTCCCTGGGCCACAGCGGCGCCATCTATGAGGAGGCGGAGGAAGCCTTCCGCAAGGGTGTGTCCCATGCCACCCATCTGTTCAATGCTATGAGCCCCCTGCATCACAGGGAGCCGGGAGCTGTGGGAGCAGTGCTGGAACAGGACTTTGTGGCGGAGCTCATTGCCGATGATGTCCACTGCCATCCGGCAGCCCAGCGGCTGGCTTGGAGACTGAAGGGAGACAAGCTGGTGCTCATCACTGATTCCTGCCGGGCCTGCGGCCTGGGTGATGGGGAGTCAGAGCTGGGAGGACAGCGGGTCTTTGTGGAGTGCGGCGTAGCCACTTTGGCTGACGGCACCATTGCCGCCAGTGTGGCCCCCATGGACAGGGTGGTGGCCAACTTTGCCCGCAACACAGGTTTGTCCCTGCCCAGGACTGTAGAGCTGGCCACCATAGTGCCTGCCAGGGAAATGGGCTGCGAGGGCCAGCGGGGCAGCCTGGAGCCAGGCAAACTGGCCAATATCACGGTCTTTGATGACAAGGTCAATATCTTTGCCACATTTGTCAGGGGCCAGCTTTGCTACGGCAGTTAAAAAAATATAACGAGGAAGAAGATGTCCCCCATATCTATAGATGGGGGGTGGCTCATCGCATAACAGGCGGCGAGCATATATCTCCCGCCTCGTTGAAACGCTAATTGGAGGATTTTGCCTTCGGCAAAATTT
>CAJOIN010000268.1 GCA_905234515.1 uncultured Selenomonas sp. | reverse complement strand
GACAGTTGACGAAAACGCGTTGCATTCATTCGTTTCAAGCGTCATCGACAACATCATCATTCTGGACGGCAAAGTCAAAACTATCGTTTTCCGCAACGGCCTTGCGCATACCTTTGTTTTCCGCGAGCAGGACAAAAAATGAGCGACGCCCTGAGTTCCGGTCATCCGGCGCTCAGGGCGTTTCATCTCAAAACAAATCGCTGTGCGTTCCAGTTCGCATGAGGTACAGCTTCAAGGAATCCTCATCGGACTGGTATATGAGCAGCCAGTCCGGGGCAATGTGGATGCCAAAGGCCCTGTCATAGCCCCGGGTCAGCCCAGCCTCCCGAAAGAGGAGGGCGCCGTGCCCCTGTTCCTCAGCCTGCTGGAAAGCCAGCAGCACCGTGCCGCCAAAACTGTCCCTCAGCTCCGCGAGCCTCTTGGCCGCGGCCAGCAAAGCTGCCGTGTGGATGTCATGGCCGCAGGCATGCATGACACCCTCATGGCAGGAGGCAAAGGGCAGCCCGGTCTTTTCCTGCACGGGCAGTCCGTCTATATCAGCCCGCAGCAGCACTTTTTTGCTGCCTGCCCCTTTTCCTTCTATCCAGCCATAGGTGCCCGTTTCCCCCACCGCCTGCCAGGGTATGCCCAATTCATCCAGGTTACGGCGAATGAACTCTGCCGTCTTGTACTCCTTAAAACTGAGCTCCGGAAACTGGTGCAGGTACCGTCTGGTTTTGATAGCAAAATCCCTGTCTGCATGCTGCAAGGCTATCCCTCCCCAAAGCTAAACTCAGACCTGCTCATGCACAAAATGAATGAACTCATCCACTGCCGCCTGGTCAGGCAGCTTGACGGTGTACATCTGGTTGCCCATCTGGGGCACCATCATCTCCGGCATGCGCTCGCACATGACCATAGCGTCCCCGTAGCGCTCCAGGATTTCCTCATGGGTATGCACGTAATCATGGCAATCCCGGCGGCTGGCGTAGACGCAGAAGCAATGCTCCCCGCTGTCCGGCAGCTTGCGGGTATTGTCAGTCACCATGTCTGCCCAGACCTGATACACATCCGTGGAATGGGCAAAATCAATCATGTCCGGGGTATAGCCGCCAGCTGGGCGCATATTGACCTCCAAACCCACGAAATCCCCTACCTCACCCAGGCCCGGCTTGGCCTTGGTGAGCCGGAAGAATTCCAGATGGACGAAGCGGCTCCTCACGTCGAATGCCTTCACCGTGGCCCGGCCCACACCCTTGAGCTCCACTGGTGCATGGGCTGCCGTATAATAGGAAAGATCCAGCTGCTTCAGCACGATATCCATAACCGAAGGAGGCCAGACCGTCATAGATTCCAGCAGAGGCTTGGAGTCCGCGTCAATGATGGCATCATAGGAGCAGATATCGCCCGTGACGAATTCCTCCATGACATAGGGCACCGGCAGGTTCTTGGCAAAGAAATCCTGCAGGTCCTCCTCCTTTTCCAGTTTGAAGGTATCGCAGGCCCCCACCCCCACATCAGGCTTTACGATAACGGGATAGCCCACCAGCTCGATAAACTGACGGGCCCCCTCATAATCCGTAATCTTGTGGAGACGAGCCGTAGGCACACCGGCCTTAGCATAGAACTCCTTCATGGCAGACTTGTTCTTGATATGGCCCACCTCATCATACTGATAGCCGGTGGTCACGTGGAAGTCCGTGCGCAGGCGGGCATCCTGCTCCAGCCAGAACTCGTTGTTGGACTCAATCCAGTCAATCTTGCCGTATTTGAAGGCAAAGAAAGCCACCGCCCGGTACATCTGGTCGTAATCCGAAAGGTCCGGCACAAAGTAGTATTCCGTCAGGGCCTCCTGCAGCCTTTCATCCAGCTCATCATAGGGGCAGTCACCAATGCCCAGCACATTCACGCCATTCTTGTGGAGACGGTCGCAGAAATTCCAATAATGCTTGGGAAAATGGGGAGAAATAAATACAAAATTCATCAGCAGTTGGCCTCCAATTCTTTTTCCCCCAGCAGATAGGGCAGGTAGTAGAGAATTTGCTCCTTCCACCAGTACCAGTCATGGTTCACATCATGGCCCCAGAAATCAACCCAGGCCCGGATGCCCTTGGCCTGGAAGATATCCCTCATAATGGCGGTAGTGCGCCGGCCCTCATCTTCCCAGGCCCCCTGGCCCACGCAGAGGATAAGCGGCTTTTCACTGTATTTCTGGATATATGGATGGTCATTGGGCATATTGGGCAGAAAATCCACCGGGGAATTTTCGTAAAGGGTGCCATCCAGCCAGCCGTCAAAGAAGAACTTGGCATCATAGACCCCGGACAGGGAGAGAATGCCGGAAAAGAGCTCAGGACGGCGCAGGAAGAGAATGGCCGCATGGAAGCCCCCCAGGCTGCAACCTGTCACGATGGGCAGGATGCCTGTGCTGTTCCGCTCAGCGATAAAGGGCAGCACCTCTTCCACAATATAATTGTAATAAGATTCCTGACGGCCAGCCCGCCAGCCCTTGTCCCCCCAGGCGTTGGACCAGGTGGCCGCATCCACGGTATCCACACAGAAAAGCTGGATTTTCCCGCTCTCTATATAGCCGCTCAGGGTATCGATCATGCCGAAGTTCTCGAAGTTATCGCTCAT
>CAJOIN010000267.1 GCA_905234515.1 uncultured Selenomonas sp. | reverse complement strand
CGTAAACCTCGATGCCTGCCAGCCCCACCGGGCGGGTGAAGACAGAGAGCTTGGTTATATCAAAATCAAAAATGGAATCACCGTTGATGAGTTCCCTGCCGTAAGCATAGTAATCACCGAGAGAATTGATTTCCTCCCGGGCGTACTCCACCAGGGAAATAACTTTGCTGAAGATTTCCCTGCCATGCAGGGCAAGGTTGCGGCGGCTTATATCCAAACTGGACATAAGCAAATAGGAGCCGCTGGTGGTCTGGGTGATGTTGATAATCTGGTGCACATAGCCCACATTCACCTTGGGGCCGCACAGCAGCAAGGAGCTCTGAGTCAAAGAGCCGCCGGACTTATGCATGCTGAGGGCTGCCATATCCGCCCCGGCCTGCATGGCCGACATGGGCAAGCCCTCGTGGAAGGAAAAATGGGTGCCATGGGCCTCGTCAGCCAGCACCATCATGCCATGGGCATGGGCCAGTTCCGTGATGGATTTCAAATCAGAACAGATGCCATAGTAGGTGGGATTATTGACCAGCACTGCCTTGGCATCAGGGTTCTTCTCAATGGCCGCCTTAACCTCTGACACGCTCATGCCCAGGGAAATCCCCAAATCGTGATCCATTTGGGGATTCACGTAAATGGGCACAGCGCCGCAAAGTATCAGGGCATTGATGGCGCTTCTGTGCACATTGCGGGGCATGATGATTTTATCCCCACGTCCCACAGCCGAGAGCACCATGGCCTGGACAGCCGAAGTGGTGCCCCCTACCATGAAGAAGGAATGGGCTGCCCCAAAAGCCTCTGCCGCCAGCGCCTCGGCCTCCTTGATGACTGAAACAGGATGGCAGAGGTTATCCAGCATCTTCATGGAGTTCACATCCACATCCAGACAGCGCTGGCCCAGAAAATCCGTCAGTTCCCTGTTGCCCCGGCCCCGCTTATGCCCCGGCACATCAAAGGGTACCAGCCTGGCGCGCTTCATGCGCTCCAAAGCCTCCATAACCGGTGCCCGGTCCTGAGAATAGTATTCCAATCCCTTGTGTCCCCCTAACGTCAGGAATATATGTTGCGCCCGCTGTAAATCTCCAGCATCTCACGACGTATGCTGGTGCCGATAGCCAAACGGGTCTTGGGCGGTATCTCATAAATATCCGTGTTGAAAAGATAATTCTGCAGCTGAGGCTCCTTAATCATCATGCGGGTATGGAAAAGGTTGGCCTGATAAAGATTAATATCCACCGCATCATAGTTGATTAAGGTCTCCGACTTGATGTATTCCTGAATGGAGGTCATCTTGGAATCCATAAAGAGCTTGTGCCCATGCATATCCCTGGTAAAGCCCCGCACCCTGTAGTCCATGGTGATAATGTCCGAATCGAACTGGCTTATCAGGTAATCCAGGGTCTTCAGGGGAGTAATCTCGCCACAGGTCGCCACATCTATATCCACACGAAATGTGGCAATACTGGTCTCAGGATGAAATTCCGGGTAAGTATGCACAGTGACATGGCTCTTGTCCAAATGGGCCAGAACTGTTTCCCCCTGCATATTTTCCAAAACCTCGTCCATGGCCTCTGCAGGATTTTTTATGCTGCTTCTCACCGTGGACCCCTCGGCAATGAGCATGGAAACACTGGCTCCCTGGGGATCATAATCCTGCTTGGCTATATTGAGCACCCTGGCGCCTATCATTTCCACCACTTTGGAAAGAATCTTCGTCAGGCGCTCCGAATTATACTGTTCATCTATATACTTGATATAATCCTGCTGCTCACGGGAAGACTTGGCATAGCAGATATCATAGATGTTAAAACTCAGTGATTTCGTAAGATTGTTGAACCCATACAGCTTCAGTTTCTCAGCCAAAGCCACAACCACCTTTCAGGAATAGGCCCTTATTCATACAATGAATACATTATAACATAAGAAAAAACCACAGCCAACCAAGCTGTGGTTCATTTGTCATATTATGGTGGAGACAAGGAGGATCGAACTCCTGACCTCTTGCATGCCATGCAAGCGCTCTCCCAGCTGAGCTATGCCCCCACAATACCTGGCCTCGCCAGTTTCTGACGTTCTGTGCCGTCAACAATTGATATTATAGGGCATATATTATCACATGTCAACAGTCTTTTTTCAAAAAACCAGTGCTTTTTCAAAAAAATTACTTCAGAGACCTGCATTTGGCAGGCAGCAACGTCAGTCAATGACCTGACGGCTGCCATACATATTCTCATAATAATTCTGGTAATCGCCGGAAATAATGTTCTGCCACCAAGCCTCATGCTCCCGATACCACTTCACCGTGGCCTTGATGCCCTCCTCCGGGCTGGTGGTGGGCTCCCAGCCCAGTTCCTCACGAATCTTGGTGGGATCAATGGCATAGCGGCGGTCATGGCCCTTCCTGTCAGTGACATGCTCGATGAGCTCCTCGCCCTTGCCAAGCTCCTTCAGGATAGCCTTGACCACCTGGATGTTCTGACGCTCATTGTGGCCGCCAATATTATAGACCTCTCCCACCTTGCCTTTGCGCAAGATAATCTCGATAGCGGCGCAATGGTCCTGCACAAAGAGCCAGTCACGGACATTGAGGCCGTCGCCGTAGACAGGCAGCTTCTTGTCATGCATGGCGTT
>CAJOIN010000266.1 GCA_905234515.1 uncultured Selenomonas sp. | reverse complement strand
CCCTTTCCATGTGTAAGGATGGCTTGCCGGTGGTGGACAAGGACATCTGCACAGGCTGCGGCAAGTGCGTGGAGACCTGTCCCCAGGGCCTCATGGCCCTGAAGACTTTCGGGGCGCCTGTGGAGGTCACCTGCAGTTCCCATGACAAGGGACCTGCTGCCAAGAAGAACTGCCAGAATGCCTGCATAGGCTGCGGCCTCTGCATGAGAAACTGCAGCCAGGGGGCCATCAAGGTGGAGAACTTCCTGGCGGTGGTGGATTCGTCGAAGTGCGCTGGCTGCCCTGAGCCCACCTGTCTGGGCAAGTGCCCTACCAAGGCTATCCAGTCCTTGGTGAAGCGCCCTGCAGCAGAGGAAAAAACTGCATAAGCATAAAAAAAAATAAAGTGGCTGGGGAGATACCCAAGCCACTTTATTTTTATGCAGTTACACAGCGTATTTGAGCACAGTGTCCTCACCGGCTATCACGCATTCTCCAGCCAGCCGGGGCTGGAGCTGTTTGACTTTCTCATAGTTGACGATAAGTACCGGGCAAATCATGTTGATATTGTGTTTGTCCAGCAGGGGGCGATCCAGCTTCAGGATGGGAGTGCCGGCAGTTACCTTTTCCCCTGTTTCCTTCAGGGCCGTCAGCCCGTCACCATTCATGATGATGGTGTCCAGGCCCACATGCACCAAGACCTGTATGCCGTCAGGGGTGGTGATGGCAAAGGCATGTTTGGTGTCAAAGAAGAGGGTGATTTCCCCGTCACAGGGAGCAAGGACAGTGTCGCCATCTGCGATGATAGCCAGGCCGTCACCGGTGAGCTTCTCAGAGAAGACCGGGTCGGGGACGTTCTCGAGTTCGATAGTTTGTCCAGAGATGGGAGCTACAAGTTGCAATGCTTGATAATCCTTTTCCTGTTTAGTCATGCTTTGTTGCTTCCTGCGATTTAGTGAATGGCTGCCGCCATTGCACCGACAGAAGCATTTCACCTGCCTTTTCCATAATTTTGAAATTTTCACACATGTCCTTGTGATTCTATTTTACCTCTTTCCAGATTTTTGTCAAGATTGGAGCTAATGGTGGAAACGATTACTAATGTAAATATCTGCTTTCGCGACGTTAAAAAAGCGCTCGCTTGGGCGAAAAATCCCTACGAGCGCCTGCGTGTTTGATTGATTAGGGCAGGTTGGGAATATTTTTGCTGAGAGCGGTATGGTGGATGATTTCATCGACCCGCAGGTCAATGGCCAGCTCCTGCTTATGCAGGGTTTCGGCAGTCTCGAACTCGGCCTGGTCATTGCTTTCCAACCCTTTTACAAAATGAACCCAGGCATCGATGGTGGTATCGGTGGATAGTTTTCTCTGGGCGGCCAGGTACTGTGCTCCCTTGGGGACAGGCACATTGTCAAGCTGGGCTTGGCGTTCCTGCAGGGTGGGGATGACCTCATTCTTCAGCAGTTTTGTCAGATTGTTCCGCTGGTAATCAGAAAGTTTGCCGGCGGAGGTGGCGGTAAGGGATTGGAATTTTATCTGCTGGTCCCGCAGCCGCTCGTTGCAGCTGGAGACTATACTGCGGGTGGCTTCGATATAATCGGCAATGTCCTTGTTCTGCAGGGGAGCAATGGTGTCCAGATACTGCTTGTAGTTTTTGATATAGGCAATTTGCCATCTGCCTTCAGGGTTTTTCTCCAGGGAAAGGAGCAGGGTGAATTCAGTCTGGGTGTAATCCTCCCGCACTTTCACCTGGGCCTGGGCTGTATTGCCGTTACGGGTAACGTCAGTGACCTCCAGGAAGGTGGTGTTGCGCAGCTGGCTGCGCTCCAGAAAGCGCTCATAGTCTATGCCCAGCTGTCTTCCCTTCAAGATGTCCGTTCCCTCCGGCAGACTCCAGTTACCGGAGGTCAGCCGCCGCATGATGGTTTCTTCCGTGCCCTGCGCCAGCTGGGGCTTGATGAGGATGTAAAATTTCTCAAACATCACCTTGCTCTGGGGAGTAAGGGTGGCATCATAGGCGAAAAGGTCCACGGTGAGGTCGTCATAGGCCCGGGAAGTCAGAAGTCCCAGGTTCACGTAGCGCTTGAACTTTTCTTCATCCTTTTCCTGCCAGGCCAGCTGGGTCTGCTCCAGGGCGTATTCCGGGGTGCGGGAGTAAAAGCCGAAATACCAGATAGCGGAACCAAGGCTGATGGAGGTGACAATGAAAAGCAGAAGCTGCCAGCGCGTAGATTTTGCTTTGCGCTCCTGCAGCTTCTGCTGCCAGGTATAATCATCCATAAAGGTGCATTCTCCTAAAAAATAATTGTGCCCTTGGCACTAAATGATATTATAACGCCAATATTTAGCTTTTGTCGACAGACAAAAGCTAAATATTGGCGCGCGGCCAGGACGCAAAATTTTAATTTCCTTTAATGTTTCCTTAAAGAGTTTTTAATAACTGTGCTTTATACTAAAGGTGCAAATTCAGGAAAGGAAAGGAAAGATGGATATGAAGGGAATTAATTATAAAAGAGGCCGTTTTCTGGCTGTTGCCCTGGCCCTGGTGCTGGGCACCGGCGCCCTGGCTTCCGCCGCTTCCAAGGATATGGTGGAGCATCAGTTGGAGCTCATGGCTATGAATGAGGGGAAAATGCCTGCTCCACCCAATGGCCAGATGCCTCCTGGCCCTCCTCCCGAGGGGGGCATGCCAGGGGGCCAGCCTCCTGAGGGAGGTATGCCAGGTGGTACAGACCAAACGAGAAATGCTTCTGAACTGACAGCAGTCTGTGTGGTGGATGGGGAAAGCCAAGAACTGGAGGGGATAGACTATGCCTCCAGTGGCACAGATGAGAGCGCCCTGCTGGTAAGAGGGGGCGGCAGCCTCAATCTGAAGGGAGCCAGCCTGAGCAAGAAGGGGGATTCTTCCAGTGCTGATGCCAGCAACTTCAGCGGCCAGAACGCAGTCTTTCTCTGCGCTGACAACAGCCAGGCCACTATCAGCAATGTGACCCTGGAGTCCGATGCGGATGGCGCCAATGCTGT
>CAJOIN010000265.1 GCA_905234515.1 uncultured Selenomonas sp. | reverse complement strand
CTTTGTGTTATGATAGGGAAGATGTAATGGAGACGTTATGCAAGGGAGGCTTGAAGCTTGCTTACTGTTTTGATGGTGTTGGATGCTATCGTGGCCATTGTGCTCATTGCTTCCATCCTGGGCCAGGAGGCTAAGTCCGCCGGCATGGGGGGCATGGGCGGCGGTGCCGATACGGTGTTTTCCAGTAAAGCTCGCGGCATGGACGCGCTTTTGGCAAGGGTGACGGTGGTTTTTGCCACGCTGTTTGCTGTCATTACTATTGTAATAGCGCGAATGGTTAATTGATGATAAGTTGACTTTGAGCGTTCCCGGCCATCGGGGGCGCTTTTACTATGAGGAAGATGTCCGGGGCTTTTAGCCGGAAAGGGGGGACACAGAGATGATCTTGTCGGGTGCAGAGCCTTTTTTTCTGCCCGGGGGCAAGCGTGGGGTACTGCTGATACATGGCTTTACAGGACTGCCGGCAGAGCTGCTGCTACTGGGGCGCTATCTTAATGAGCGGGGCTACACAGTGCTTGCTGTGCGCCTGGCAGGCCATGCCACCCGTGTGGAGGATATGAGCCACATGACAAGTGAGGACTGGATGGACTCCGTGCGGGATGGCTATGCCCTCCTTTCTGGGCTATGCCAGGATATCTCTGTGGTGGGCCATTCCATGGGCGGGCTTTTGGCCATGCGGCTGGCGGCGGAAAAGCCTTTGGAACGTTTGGTAACTTTGGCGGCGCCTGCTATCATTCATCCTGGCTGGGGGGTGGAGAAACTGCCTCCCAGGGAAAAATGCGCAGGCCAGTATGTGCCCAAAGCCCGGCGCAAACTGAAGAATGTGCCGGAAGCGGTGAACAAGACATATCGGAAGATGTCTTTGTTGTCAGTGCATGAGCTTTTGGAAGTTATGAAAAAGGCCAGGGAATGCATGGAGAAGATAGAGACGCCTATCCTCATTGTGCACAGCCATGGCGACCATACGGCAGACCCACGCAGTGTGGATTACATTTTTGAACATGTGAAGAGTGCGGAGAAAGAAGTTTTCTGGCTGGAGAGAGCGGGGCATCTGCTGCCCCTGGAGCCGGAGCGTGATTTAGTGTTTGCGAGAACAGCAGCCTTTCTCGATGAAGAAGGATAATGTTCGGCACCGGAGTACGAGAGTATTTGGAGTAAGAAAGTATGGATTTACTGAAAGAGCGAATTTTAGGCTATATGCGTGAGGCAGCCTATAAACCTTTGCTGGCAGAGGAGCTGGCTGAGGATATGGAGCTTTCGGAGGAGGAGCAGGTGTCCTTCTCTGACGCTTTGGAGAGTTTGGAGCAGGAAGGGGCCATTATCAGGAACCGCAGCGACCGCTATGGCACTCCTGCCCGCATGCACTTGGTGGTGGGACGGCTTTCCATGACCGCCAAGGGCTTTGGCTTTATCGTCCCCGACGTGCGGGAGACGGAAGAAGAGACGGACGTGTTCGTGCCTGGGGCTTCCATTGGCACGGCTATGCATGGTGACCGGGTGGTGGCCAGGGTCACTCCCTCGGAGCAGGAGGGGCGTTCCCGTGAGGGCGAAATCCTGCGGATTCTTGAACGTGCCAATGAGAAGATTGTGGGCACCTTTGAGAGCAGCAAGACCTTTGGCTTCGTGACCCCGGACAACACCAAGCTCACCCAGGATATCTTTATTCCCAAGAAGCAGATTCATGGGGCCAAGACCGGCAGCAAGGTAGTGGTGGAAATCACCAAGTGGCCCGACGGCCGCCGCAGCGCCGAGGGCAATGTTATCGAAATCCTGGGCAAGGCAGGGGACCCCGGCGTGGATGTGCTCTCCGTCATGCGCCAGTATGACCTGTCTGAGACTTTCCCTAAAGAGGTCCAGCAGGCTGCTGATGCCATGGAGCAGGAGCCTGCCCCGGAGGAGTACAGGGGCCGCCGTGACCGTCGCAACTTCCCCATTGTCACTGTGGACGGGGAGGATTCCAAGGATTTGGATGATGGCGTCTATGCTTACAAGAAGGAGGACGGCTCATACTTCCTGGGTGTCTACATCGCCGATGTGAGCCATTATGTGCGGGAGAACCAGCCGCTTGATGTAGAGGCCAGGGCCCGTGGCACCAGCGTCTATCTGGTGGACCGGGTGATTCCCATGCTGCCCAGGGAGCTTTCTAACGGCATCTGCAGCCTGAATGCCGGCGTAGACCGCCTGTCCATGGCCTGCGAGATGCACCTTTCCCCTGAGGGCGAGATAAATAGCTATGAGATTATCCCCACGGTGATTCATGTCTATCGCCGCCTTACCTATAATATTGTGAACAAGGTGCTGGTGGAAAAGGCAGAGCCCTATGTGTCCGACAATGAGGACATCAGGGAAATGCTGGAAACCCTGGCAGAAATCCGCAATCTCCGCAAGAAGATTCGCCATGCCCGCGGCTCCATAGATTTCGAGCTGCCTGAGGTAAAGGTGAAGCTGGACGAGAAGGGCCACCCGGTGGCCCTGATTAAGAGGGAAGGCTCCCTGGCTGAGTCCATCATTGAGGAGTGCATGCTCTCCGCCAATGAGACCGTGGCCAAGCACATGGATCTGAAGCACAAGCCCTTCATTTATCGCGTCCATGAGCAGCCCAGCGAGGAAAAGATCGAGCGCTTCAACAACCTGTTGGCA
>CAJOIN010000264.1 GCA_905234515.1 uncultured Selenomonas sp. | reverse complement strand
ATAAGGAACTGGAGGAAAATAAGTGCTCAATATCGCGCAGGAGTAACTGTTCAGTAGCCATATGATGTATACTACACGGTCTATCTCTTGTGTACATTACTAATCACCTCAAAATAAAATGTTAAGAAAAGGTAAATTTCATTCGATATAATGGGTAGCTTTATAGTCTGCAAAATACTAGAAGGGAGGTCAGCAGCATGCAATCGATAGACATGGAGTTTGTGAAAAATCTGCTGGCCTCTTTTCAGGAGCTTCAGCGTTCCTATGCTGCTTTGCAAAAGCGCATGGCCGATTTTGAGGCCATGGCGACTGCAAAGTTCGAAGCTTATGAAGCAGAGATTGCCAGGAAGGATGCTGTCATAGCTTCTCTCAAAGCTACCATTGCCAAACAGGAAGCTGAGCTTGAAAGATACCGTGAAAAAGATAAGACAAACAGTGGCAATAGCGGCATGCCTCCATCCAAGGATAAAACCAAGGCTGCACACAAAGGAAAAACAAAGGGAAAGTCTGCCAAAAAACAAGGCGCACAGCCAGGGCATAAGGGCTCCGGCCTTTCCTTGCCGTCCCACTATGACCGTGAGGAAATTTCATCCCTGATACCGGCGCCATGCCAGGGCTGCCCTGCAAGGTTCCTCTGTTCTGGTCTTTCCTGTTCGCGTGTGCGGGAGACAAGATATGAGGTTGATGTAACCGTCCAGGTAGTGCTTCATAAGTATGAGCAGTTGGAATGCCAGTGCCCACGTATGGAAAACACCAGCCTCCGCGGGACTTTCCCGGAGGGGATAAATGCTACTGTGCAATACGGGCAGGAAACCAAGGCTCTGGCAGCAGTCCTCCTCAACGAAGGAGCCGTATCCGTTATACGCACACATGATATCCTGAGCGCACTTGCCGGAATGCCCGTCAGCACCGGCAGCATAATTGCGTGGAATTACGGGCTGGCGGATGATCTGAAGGAGCCTCACGCAGAAATCCGGGACGAGCTTCTCAGGAAGCCTGTTTCTCACAATGATGAAACAAGCATGAACGTAGATGGCGAGAACTGGTGGGTTCATGTGGCATGCGACGACCAGCTGACATATATGACCGTCAATAAGAGCCGGGGCTATGCTGGCGTGGCAGCGGCTGGTTTCATGACGCAGTACACGGGCATATGCGTGTCGGATTGCTGGGCCACATACAACATGTTCGGTCAGCTTTCCGGACATGGCCGATGCTGCGCCCATATTCTGCGTGAACTGCAAAAGGTAATTGACACCCACCCGGAACTTGTGTGGGCAAAATACCTGCAGCAGACACTGCTGGATATGAAAGCTGCGAAGGAACGGGCTATAGCCAAGGGAAAGAAGGAGATGAGCAAATCCTCCATACAAAGATATATGAAGAGATATGATTTTTGGATATGGAGCGGCAAGAAAAACACGCCACCTCCGAAAATTAACGAGGAAACAGGAAAAAAAGAAGCCAAAAGCTACGCCAGGCGGTTGGTGGAACGTCTGGAAAAATACAGGGACGAAGTATGCCTATTTTTCAGCAACTTCATTGTGCCCTTTGACAACAACCAGGCGGAGCGGGACCTTAGGCCAGTAAAAACCAAGATGAAAGTAAGCGGCGCTATGAGGACCGAACGCGGAGCTGAGGCGTATGCCATTATTCGGTCTTTCATAGGCACAGCGAAAAAACACGGCACGAATGTAATGGTGGCCTTACGGCTGGCGTTCGCAGGCAGAGCCAGAGAAGCCATTGGTGGTGTATGCTACTGAACAGTTACATTTTGTAAAAAGAGCGTGAAACCCTAGATAATATAAGGCTTCACGCTCTTTTTGCGTGGCAAACTCGGGTTATAGCACGTCTGCCCCCCCCGACAAGACATTTTGACATGAAAAAATAGTGCCTTGCCAGCACACAAAAAAGCCGCTGCCGGCGAAACTGCAACGCCTTAGCAACGGCTTTCCTTACTTTCACTTGACTTCCTTCAACACCCCCACGAGGGCATCTTTCACTACCCTAAGAACATCCTCTAACACCGCGTTGTAAAGTTCGCCGCCATCTACGACGCCCCGGCCATTCTCGGTGATGAAGAACTTCTTCGGATGCTCATGTGCCTTGTAAGCGGCGGCCAGTTTTTCCTCCACCAGTCGCTCAATATCCTGCTCACCCATCAAAAATCACCTCCTTTAGGGGAATGTAACGATTCATACTTGCGTTTCTCAAAGAACTCATCCACCGATTTTAGCAGTGATTCCCTGGAAGCGTTCTTCAAGAGATAACCGTCAGGTTTTAGGGAAAGGACAGCCATTACGCTCTCCCGATCATCTTTACCCGTCAGGAAAATAACGGGTATGGAGCCAACCTTCGTCTCTGATCTAATCATCTCCAGCACTTGAGGGCCAGAGGTGACAGGCATCTCGTAGTCTAGGAGTATCAGATCCGGAGTATTATCGGCGATGTACATAAGAGCTTGAGCGCCACTGGTGACGATGGTGACTCGGTACTTGCCCGAAAGATAACTCTTCATAATCTTGAGGAAAGCACTGTCATCATCCACCAAGAGAATATTTTTCTTGCGGGATGAATCATCTTCGGCGGCAAAAACCTTGTCTATCTCAGCTATCAGTTTCTTCATGTCTACCGGACGGGGGAG
>CAJOIN010000263.1 GCA_905234515.1 uncultured Selenomonas sp. | reverse complement strand
ACCACGTCCTCCTTCAGGGCAATCCCGGCATAATTCCTGAGATTGGCGGGAACCAAAAAACGTCCCTGCTTGTCGCACTCCAGAGTCCTGGCCCCAGCAAAGAAGAACCTCACAATGGCCCGGGCCTCAGGCTTGGCCAAAGGCAGGGCCCTGAGCCTTGCAGCCAATTCCTCCCAGGCCTGCTGACCGTAGAGAAAAAGGCACTTGTCCAGCCCCTTGGTGATGATGAAGGATACACCCAATTCCTGACGGAAATCGGCAGGCAGAATAATACGCCCTTTGGCGTCTATAGCATGGCGGTATTCCCCCATGAACATCCTGCCTCACCACCTTCCTGGTCTCAGGTGGCACAATCCACCACTTTTCACCACTGTATATTCTTTTTATATCAAAAATATCCTTCTTTGGCAAGTCAAAACCCCTTGGCAACAGCCATTTAAGCACAAAAAGACAGGTTCCCGCAGCAAAAACCACAGAAACCTGCCTCAACTTTGCATTTTATGTCATGGGACCAAAATCCCTCAATGGGACAAGCCGCCACTCTCAGCTTTTAGACCAGCCAAACTTGGCAAAAATGGGAATATACTTGAGCCTTTCCAGGAAATCACGGTTAGTGTTCACCGTGTGGAACACAGGCACCCGTTCCAAAGCATAGATATTACTGGACTCATCCACATTGCCATACTTGATGGTGAAGGCAGCCTTATAGCCTGCCTCCTTGGCCATCTCGGCTATGTGCAGGTTGTAGGTGCCGGTGGGATAAGCCACATAGTCCACTGAATGGCCCAACTCCTCCTCCGCCTTCTTCTTGGAATCCACCAGTTCCTCTCTGAGCTGCTCATCTGTCAGGTCAGTCATGGACTTGTGGTCTACTGTGTGGGACTGGATGGAGATATCATACTTCTCCATTTCCCTGGCCTGGTCCCAGGTGAAATAGTGGGGGTATTTCCCCAGGAAGCTGGTTATCGCAAAAATGGTGGCCTTAAAGCCGTACTTCTTTAATATAGGAAAGGCGTTGGTGTAATTATCCTTATATCCATCATCAAAGGTAATGAGCACCGGGTTTTCCGGCAGTTCCCTGGTGCCTGCCAGTCCCTCATAGAGCTCGTCAGGGCTGATGCTGTTATAGCCATGGTCAGAAAGATACTTAATCTGGCTCTCAAAGTCAGCGGGAGTCACCGCCAGAGAATGGTGGGTGTTGTCTATTTTATGGTAGTTAAGCACCAAAACCTTCACCCCACCGGCCGCGGCCTGAGCTGCAGCCCGGGGTGCAGAGGCCGCCTGCCCTGCCTTGGGAAGATTTGCCTGTCCCCGCAGGCTGTACATACGAAAGGCCCCAGCTGAGGCCACCACCAATATCACGAAAAGCAGCGCCCACTTCCATCTGAAGCTGCTCCGTTTTTTCTCCTGCCAATTCTGCATCTGCGCCCTCCTGACAAAAACATCTCAGGTATTTATCGCTATTTGCAGGAAAAAACCACCCTTGCGGGAAAAAATCTGCTATGCTATAATTCCTTTGACGGTGAAGGTTTCCTTCCCTAATATGTGTACATGTGAATATATCACAATGTCCCTGACTCAGGAGGTAAATAAAGATGGCTATCACTAAAGATATGAGCATTATGGAAGTTGTGCAGAAGTATCCCGACACGGTTGACGTTTTCGTCAACTCCGGCATGGGCTGCCTGGGCTGCGCTGCTGCCCGCTTCGAGAACATCGAGCAGGGCTGCATGGCTCACGGCATTGATGTGGACGCCCTGGTGGAGGGCCTGAACAACGCCATCGGCGCCCAGCAGTAAGCAGAATAAGTGAAGCGGGGAATCAAAGCATCTGGTTCCCTGCTTTTTCTTTACATATATAAAGGAAGATATCATGGCAGAAGAAGAAAAAAAGGAGCTTGACCCTCTTGTCACCATGCCCCACGGCAGGGAAGAGCTCATCAAAATGGAAATAGTGGGCATGATACACGGCGGGGAATCCCCCTACGATGTCATTTCCCATGTGGCCAAGTGGCTGGAAAAAGAATCCGGCGAGAACGGCTACGCCCAGTACGTGGACGAGCAGATCCGCTCTGTCTACGGCTTCGCCCTCCAACACGTGAAACCCATGGAAGACGAACTGCGGGATGTGAAAGCCCGCCTGGTACGCATCCAGGACGCCTACAACAGCACTGAATTCACAGAGGAAGAGCACATCCGCATAGGTTTCGCCGTGGACCGGCACAAGAAAAACATCGCCCGGCTGGAGGAAATGATTATCCGCGCCAAGGCGGACCACAAAGAACTCATTATGGAGAAATAAGAAAAGTGGGGCTTCATCCCAAAGGGATGAAGCCCCACTTTTTCGCTCTTAGTCCAGCACGTAAACCGTTACATCACGGCGGCCAAAGTCCATGGCCTCACCGTAGCTCTCCATGCAGAGGTCTATGCGGTGACCGTTGATGGCGCCGCCGGTATCAGCGGCGATAGCCTCTCCGTAGCCCGGGATATACAGGCGGGTTCCCAAAGGAATCACGCTGGTATCCACAGCTACCACACCGCGGCGGGCAACCATGCCCGAAGCCGTGATGCCATCCCCGCCACCATCAGTGGGAAGATAAGCGGTAGCTTCCATATCGTATACGGCGCTGTAGCGCTGCATACCACGAGAGGTCTGAACTTGTTCTTCACGTTCCTTGCGAAGTGCCTCGAGTTTAGCGGCACTGTCGCTTACTGCTATGTCGAGATTGGCTCGAATTTTCGTATCCAGCCCCGGAGTGACATCCATCAGCTCCAGATTGTAGCCCGACTCGATAAGGGCGTCCTCAACTGTCTGTTTGCTAGTCAGAACTTCCTTTTTTTGTCCCTGGTACTCGATAGTCACCGGGACAGCACGATAAACATTAATCTCGGTTCTTGCTTCGTCAATCTTGTGCATCTCATATTCGTCTTGGGCGCTAAGTTTCACGCCTGCCTTCGCCAGCAAAAGCTGGGGGTTAGTACGGGTAGTGTCGAAGGTGACGCTTTTGCCATCGGCATTCACTGTCACTTTATGCAGGTTTTCAGGCAAGCTGACATGGGTGAACCCCGTGTTCAGCATCATCATGGCAACCAGCATCACGCTCATGATGATTTTCTTCTGGTTTTCGGTAATTCGTAAGTTTCGCTTAAAACTCATTCAATTCCCCCTTGAGAAAAAAGGGAACTGTGAAGAACAGATAAGAGTTTACCATAGCCGATAAGGACCTGTCAAATCGGCTGAGTCTTATTCTCCCACTTTAAACTGAAAATAGCCTGTAAAATGGGAGAAGGAAATCGGTGGAAGCCTTAGAACGAAAGGCTTCCACCACTTTCAGCTTTTTCTCTCTTTGATAGTAGTCGGCTGTTCATTTTCTTTGTCGCAAAGAAAACGAACCAAAAGAAAACGCGGACCGTGTTTGCGTCACGCAAACAAGGCCCGCAGCCGCCCATCCTTGGGCGGCATCCCTGCTGTTTAATTAAATACCATACAGCTCTATGGCATTTAATGTGGTTTGATTTGCTACGTCTTCCAAGGGTAGGTTCTTAAGCTCTGCCACTTTTTCTGCTACGTATTTTACGAAGGCGGGCTCGTTTTGTTTGCCTCGCATGGGTACGGGAGCAAGGTAGGGTGCGTCGGTTTCTACAAGGAGCCGCTCCAAGGGCAGGGCCTGAACGATTTCCGGGAGTTTGGCGGCGTTTTTGTAGGTAAGTGGGCCGTCTACCCCCAGGAACCAATCCATTTTCAGCACTTCCCTGGCCATCTCCAGGCTGCCGGAGAAGCAGTGGAGGACTCCCCTGATACCCTTGGCCTCCTTTTTAAGGATAGCCAGGGTATCACCATGAGCCTCCCGGTCGTGTATGCAGACGGGCAGATGAAGCTGCCGGGCCAAATCAAGCTGGCGGATGAAGATTTCCTGCTGCAGCAGGCGCTTGTCCGGGTCTTTTTCCCAGTAGTAGTCAAGACCAATCTCCCCAATGGCGATAACCCGCTCCTCCTCTGTCCAGGCTGCCAGCCTGTCATCATCGGCCGAGGTCATGGGAAAGGCTTCCTCCGGGTGGATGCCCACCCCGGAGAAGACCCCCTCGAACTCCCGGGAAAGCTCCACCGCCCGTTCCGAGCTTTCCAG
>CAJOIN010000262.1 GCA_905234515.1 uncultured Selenomonas sp. | reverse complement strand
AGCACCGATCAGGGCAATGGCTGTGCCCAGAGCCGCACCGGTAAGGGAAGTGGGATTAGCCGCATTATAGGCATTGGGCACGGTGAGAATACCGGCCAAGCCTGCGAAAGCATAGTAGAGAGTCCCGAAGAAGGAAGCCACCAGAGAGCCGATGGCGGAAGCCACGCAGGCACAGATAAAGGGCTTCTTCAAGGGCAGGGTGATACCGTAAATGGTAGGCTCGGTGATGCCGAAAAGCCCCGTAAGCCCGGCAGACATGGCCACGCTCTTAGTCTTCCTGCTCTTGCTCTTGAACCAGACACCGAAGACGGCACCAACCTGGGCGCAGACGGCAATGCCGCAGAAAGCCTGGAGGGTGGAGAAGCCGGACACCTCGAATTCAGACAGGAAAACAGGCACGAAAGTCCAGTGGACGCCGAAGATAACGAAGACCTGCCAGAAGGCGCCGAAGATCATGGCGCAGAGCCAGGGTATATTGGCATAGAAAGCCTGGAAGAAGGCAGACAGGCCATGTGCCACGGCAGAAGTGATGGGGCCTACCACCAGGAGGGTAGCCGGCACCATGATAAGATAGCAGCAAAGGGGCACGAAGATGGGCTGGAAGACTTCCGGCAGATGAGCCTTGAAGAAGCGCTCCACATACACCAGGAGAGCCAGCACAATGATGGGAGGCAGCACCGTGGAGGTGTAGGTGGTCTCAGCCAGGGGCAGCATCAGGAAGGTAAGGGGCTCCCCTGCGGCTATGCGTCCCGCAATCTCCCCCCAGGAGGGATTCACCAGGGCGCAGCAGCATAGAACTGCCAGCAAGGTATCAACCTTGAAGTATTTGGAGCCTGCCAGGGCAATAAGCACGGGCAGGTAAGTGAAGGGTGTCCAGGACATATAGGTCAGCACCTGGAAAGTGGTGTTTTCCACAACATCCGGGGCCAGGGCTGTGGCTATGATGAGGGCACCCTGCAAAAGACCGCAGGCAGCCAGCACATAGACTATGGGAGAAACGCAGCCGGAAATGGCACCTATAACGGCTGCCACCGGGCTTTTCTTCGCACCGGCATCGGCGCTGGCATCCAGGTGCAGCTTCTCTGCCACCACTGCAAAGACATCCGTGACATGGGTGCCGATAACCACCTGGAACTGGCCGCCGCTTTCCACAACGGTGATGACCCCCGCCATGGCGCTGATTTTCTCCTTGGCTCCCTGGGGCGTTTCCTTCAGGGTCAGCCGCAGGCGGGTAGCGCAATGGGGAGCGCTGGCCACATTATCCCTGCCACCCACAGCCGCGATGATATCGCCGGCCAGCTTCTCATAATCTCTGACTTTTGACGACATGCAACTATCTTCCTTTCCCACAAACGCATAATTCCTTTCGACAGTTGACAATATAGCACAGGCCCTTTATTGATTCAATCTGTTTAAGCGCTTTCGGGACGGTGTTCACAAAAAAATAAGAGCCTTGCGGCTCTTGCAGGAACAGTGTTTACATCAGTTTCCATTGGTTTTGTACAAACCAATGGAAACTTTCTTAAAGTGACCTGCCCATTTTGTGCTATACTGAACACAGAAGTACATAACAGCGGAGGTGAGGAAAATGCAATGTACCAAAAAGCCCATGCCCGTGGGGGTTGAGGATTTCAAGGAATTAGTCACAAGAAATTACTATTTCATTGACAAGACCGGATTCATCAAGGAGTACCTTGATGCCCAGGGAAAAGTCACCCTCATCACCCGGCCCCGCAGATTCGGAAAGACGCTGACCCTTTCCATGCTGAGATATTTCTTCACTCTGGAGCAGGCGGAAGAACACAGGCAACTCTTCTCCGGACTGTATATCGAAAGCGCCGGGGAGCGATACATGGATGAGCAAGGCAGCCTCCCGGTGGTATTCTGGACTCTCAAAGACGTACAGATGAGCAACTGGAAAGATGAAACGGAGCGGATGGCCCTGAGCCTGTCCAACCTTTACAGGGAATATCTTTTTCTGCTGGAATCCCCTGCTCTGGCTGAGGTGGATCGTGCTGCATTCCTCTCAGTTCTGGAAAGGCGCTGCAATCTGCCTGAGCTGACGGATGCCCTCAGAAATCTCTGCCACATGCTAAAGCTGCACTTCGGGCGGGCACCTCTGCTACTGTTGGACGAATACGATGCTCCCATACTCTGTGCATGGGAAAATGGCTACTACAAGGAATGCGTAGATTTCATGCGGGGTTTTCTGGGGGCTGTCCTCAAGACCAATCCCGCCCTCGGCTCTGCCGTGCTGACAGGGGTGACACGTATCTCCGAGGAAAGCATTTTCTCGGGGCTGAACAACCTGAGCATCTGCTCGGTGCTTACGCAGCGCTACAATGACTCCTTTGGCTTTACCAGGGAGGAAGCAGCCATGCTTATGGATGAGTGCGGAGTAGGGGATAAGCTTCCAGAACTCAGGCGCTGGTACGATGGCTATCTCATTGGCGGAATGGAGATTTACAATCCCTGGTCTGTTATTCAGTTCATTGACCATAATTGCGTATTCCAGCCATATTGGCTCAACACCTCCGGCAACGCCATTCTCAAAGACCTTCTGGAACATGTGGACAGTCGCAGGAAGAAGGAACTTGAGGGATTGCTCCATGAAAAGCCGGTTGAGGCTCTCGTTATGGAGAATTTCGTATTTGGGAATATCAAGGGCAATCGC
>CAJOIN010000261.1 GCA_905234515.1 uncultured Selenomonas sp. | reverse complement strand
TGGGCGACGTCTTCGTGCCCATCATCCCCGTGCTGGTGGCAACAGGTCTTTTCATGGGTCTGCGCGGCGCTGCCCAGGCCCTGGGCATGGAGTTCAGCGGCAATGTGCTCACCATGAGCCAGGTGCTCACGGATACGGCCTTCATCTTCCTGCCGGCTCTCGTGTGCTGGTCCACCATGAAGCGCTTCGGCGGCACCCCGGTTATCGGTCTGGTGCTGGGTCTCATGCTGGTGGCTCCTCAGCTGCCTAACGCCTGGGCTGCTATCCCCGGCGGCGCACAGGAGCCCCTTATGATGGATGTGCTGGGCTTCACCGTCCCCGTGGTTGGCTATCAGGGCTCCGTGCTGCCCGCTCTGGTGCTGGGCATCGTGGCTGCCAAGCTGCAGGCTTTCCTGAAGAAGTTCGTGCCTGACCTCATCGACCTCATCGTGACCCCGTTCCTGACCCTGTTCACCTGCATGATTCTTGGCCTCCTGGTGGTCGGCCCCATCATGCATGCTCTTGAGAGCGCTATCTTTGGTGCTGTCCAGGCCTTCCTGCAGCTGCCCTTTGGCATCGGCGGCATCGTAGTGGGCGGCCTCCAGCAGGTAGTGGTTGTCTTCGGTGTCCATCATATCTTCAACGCCCTGGAGGTCCAGCTCCTGGCTACCACTGGCGTTGACCCCTTCAATGCTATCATCACCGGCGCTATTGTGGCCCAGGGCGGTGCAGCTGTGGCTGTGGCCATGAAGACCAAGAACAAGAAGAAGCGCGCCCTCTATATTTCCTCTGCAGTGCCTGCTTTCCTGGGCATTACGGAGCCTGCTATCTTCGGTATCAACCTCCGCTTCATGAAGCCTTTCATCTACGGTCTGGTGGGCGGCGCCTGCGCAGGCGGCCTGGCAAGCTTCATGCAGCTGGCAGGCACCGGCATGGGCATTACGGTGTTGCCGGGTACTCTCCTGTACCTCGACCATCTGCTGCCTTACATCATGGTTAATGTGGTGGGCTTTGCAGTGGCCTTTGCCCTGACCTTTACGCTGTTTACGCCGGAAGAGTAATTAAATGCAATAGAAGTGGCGGTCTTTGATTGAGCAAAACTGATGTGGAGCTGAGTCAGGGGCCGCTATTTTTAAGGAGGGTGACCTTCAATGGAAAAGTTTGATAAGGCGGCCATAGATGCCAGGATACGGGAGGAAATGCCTTTTAAGCATCGCTGGCATAACCGGTTTCATTTGGAGATGCCTTTTGGGCTGATTAATGACCCTAACGGGCTGACGTTTTTTAAGGGTGAGTACCATATTTTCTATCAGTGGAATCCCTTGGGGGTGGTCCATAAGAATAAGTGCTGGGCCCATGTGAAGACTCGGGATTTTGTGAATTACTCCATGCCGGAGCTCTCTATGTGGCCTTCCGATGAGCATGACAAAGACGGCTGCTATTCTGGCTGCGGCACGGTGGAGAATGGGCAGCTGCGGGTGTGCTATACCTGCAATGCCAAGGATGAAAATGGCAAGCGTACTCCTGCCCAGCGGTTTGGCACTTTGCAGGCAGACGGCACGGTGAAGAAAGAGGAGATTGTGGTGTCGGATGCGGCTCCCGGTTATACGGGCCATTTCCGGGACCCTTATCTTTTCAGCCGCCGTGGCAAGCGCTATTTTGTGCTGGGAGCCCAGCGAGAGGACGAGAAGGGCACGGCAGTTATCTATGAGGAAACAGAGCAGGGCTGGCAGCTGAAGGGAGAACTGGCGCATCGTTTGGGTGATTTCGGCTATATGTGGGAGTGTCCCAACCTGCTGCGCTTCGGCGATTATGAAGCTTTGATTTTCTGCCCTCAGGGCCTTGAGGCACGGGAGTATGACAGGCAGAATATCTATCAGGCAGGCTATGTGGCAGGCCATGCTTCCCTGGATGCCATGACCCTTTTGCACGGCAAGTTCCAGGAGCTGGACCGCGGCTTCGATTTCTATGCCCCCCAGGTGTTCCAGCATGAGGGCAGGAATTTGATGATTGGCTGGATGGGCATGCCGGACAAGGATGATGATTATCCCACGGCAGAAAAGGGCTGGGTTTACAGCCTGACCATGCCCAGGGAGCTGTCCCTCAGGCAGGGCCATATCTACTCCAGGCCTGCCAGGGAGATGGAGGCCCTGCGTGTTGATACCTCTGCCGTTTCCCTGGACAGCGACAGCACCGACGAGCTTATCTGCAACCTGTATGATGCTTCGGAAATCATTCTGGACATCAATATGGGAGAGGCCCAAAAGGTGTCTTTGGAGCTGGTTTACGGTCTTGAGAAAACTGTCATCAGCTATGATATGCAGGAACAGTCCTGTGTTATTGACAGAAACGGTATGAAGCTGGGCGGAAAGGGCAAGAGAAAGTTCCGCCTGTATTCCGACGGCAGCCTTTCCCTGCATTTGTTCGTGGACCGCACGGCGGTGGAGGCTTTCTTCCAGCATGGGGAAGAGACAGCGTCCTTCTTTGTGTTCCCGGAGAAGAATATCCAGCCTGAGCTCAGGATTTTCTCTGACGCTGATATGGAGAGCCTGTCTGGGAGAGTTTGGGAATTGGCAGGGTATTCCTTCAGATGAAGGAATCGTAATCTCTAGGTGTTGGTGCAAAGAAACCGAACCAAAAGAAAACAGCAAGTCGGCGGCCCATCACGGGCCTTAAGCTCGCAGCGCCCATCCTTGGGCGCGGGTTTGTTATATACGCACAACGCCCCCGGCTGTGGCCGGGGGCGTTGTTTTATGCGTATGCTGTTTTAGTCGTTGACCGCTTTGTCTGCTGGGGGAGCGGTCAGGTCTATCCGGCGGACGCGTTCGAAGGGGATGCCTTCGAAGGAGTAGCGCAGGTCTAGATAGGTGCTTTCACGGGTGAAGATTACTTTTTTTAGCGGGAATTTGCTGGACTGTCTTATGCGATCAATATAGTACTTTGCTTCCTCGGCGCACAAAGGACCATTCTCGACGATAACGCGGACGTCATCAATCTGCATGGTTCGACACCTCCAATTCAGAGCTGCGTGCCTACAACTCAATGGGACCCGGCACGCAAGTGGGTCCTCCCGGGGGCGCATTGCCATAGGGAATTTCGACTTGGTACTGATTATACTATACCGTTTTGTCTTT
>CAJOIN010000260.1:1167-3859 GCA_905234515.1 uncultured Selenomonas sp. | reverse complement strand
CCGGCCGGTCTCCCACGATAGATGTCCAAAGGTAGCCCGAAGGTGAATCCTCGTCTGGCACCAGGTCAAAGCGAACTTCCATCATGGCGCTTTTTTCCTGTTCACTAATCCATTGAGCCAAAGCTGCATTGCCCAGGCTTTTGCCCGCCCCCTGGGTAGAAAGAGGATACTGGGACACATAGCGCACCACTCCAAGCAAGCTGCCGGATTCAGACACATCCACCCCATTGGGAGAAAGTTGTATTGTCATCCCCTGCTTCACCCGCTTGCCTTTTTCCACGGGAATGTAGAGAATTCCCCTCAGTTCCTCTGTCTCCTCTGTCAAACGTATACGGCAGATAGTAGTGCTGCCAGAAATCACCGTACCAGAGTTCACCATGATGTCATCCACAATGCCATCATAATCACTATAGATATTCTCCGTAACAAGCTGCTGCTGACGTTTTTGGTCATATTGAAAGGCATAATTCATAGCCTCACGCCCGCTGGTAGCCAGACCAAGCCCCTGTCTGGCCATAGTCGCATCAAGGGATTTTTCCGCCTGCTCTACTTGAGCAATAAGATCTCCTTCATGGATAGGCATGCCTTCCTCCACGCAAATGCGGGTAATCTTTCCCCCGCTGATATGAGTTACATCCACAGTGCCCGAGGCATCCATGATAAGGCCCATACCATCCACCGTCACAGTAAGGGAACCGAATACGGACCAGATCAGTACTGCCAGCAGGAACACACCCACAGCCAGCAAAAGCATCCAGTTTTCAGGGGAAGTAACGGAAACCATTTTGTCCAGACGATCCGGGGAGCGCAGTTTGTCCAGCGCCTCCCTACGGAACAGCAAATTATCGTTGGCCATTAGGACTCCTCCACTTTGACTTTCACCTTCATCCCCGGTTTCAGGCCATCTTTTCCTGATGTGATGACCACATCACCCTCTGACAGGCCAGAAATAATTTCAACGTAGTCGCCGTCAATGATGCCTATTTCCACCTCACGCAACTGAAGGGCGCTCTCTTCATCCAAAATCATGACGGCAAGTTTTCTCCCTCCCTGCCATATCACAGCTTCAGTTGGCACTGCCAGTCGCTCATATTCCGCCTCAGACCGCAAATCCACATCCGTATATGTCTTCATATCCAGGATTCCTGCACTATTGTCCACTTCCCAGGTCACTCTGCGAATCTGAGCAGGTTCAGACAAGGGAGGCTCTACAGATATAACAGTAGTCATTACCTCCTCCTCCTCGCCGCGATTGCCAATCCCATAGGGAGTATCATATACCTTCTGAATATCTGCTTGCTTAAAGGAAGTATTTCCATGCTTACCTGAAAAAGAAAGGCGTCCATGCTGACCCACTATGCACCAACGAGCCAGTATATCATCCATCGCCATGTTAAAACTCAGCTTCCCATTTTTCCCAATCAGCATGATTGAGGCCCCAGCTTTCACAAAAGAACCGGCAGGCTGATATATAAGAAGTACTCGCCCCGAAATAGGCGCTGTGACAGTCTGATAAGAAGCCAACAGCTGCTGCTGCTCTTTCTGAGCCTTCAGCGCTTCCAGCTGATTCAGGGCAGCCTTGTATTCCGTTTCCTTTCCCTCCATTTTCTCCTTGGGGGCCGCCTCCTTCTCCCAAAGACGCTGATACCGCTCATAATCTGTTTTTGCCTGTTGCAGCTTGGCTTCAGCCCCCATAATATTACTCTCGATTTCCTGAATCTTGAGGGCATATTCGCCATTGTACATGGTGCAGATGGTCTGTCCCTCCACCACTTCCTCGTTTAGGGCTACAGCGATATCCATAACGCGGCCGTCTATCACTGCCACAGCATCTGCCATATTACTGGACTTGAGGGTTATAGAGTCAAACTGGATATTAGGATGCATTTTTCGCATCTGTGGCCTGACACCTGAAAGTGATAATCTTTTGTCTGCCATACGTTGATTTATTATTTTTTCACCGTAAAGATTGAGATATGCTCCATAAGCCATCAATCCCACGACAAGGACCAGAACAAATGCCAGCCCCCCAAAAACAAATTTTTTCATGGATTCATCTCCACATTCGTCTCAGACAACTTGGCCGCCTCTGTTGCCTTTTTAGGTGAACATCCTGCCAGTTCTGCTTCCACATAGCGGGGAACGTTTATACCCACCGGAATCCCTATGGCCCGACATAGTCCGGCTTTATTCATATTGTATTCATACAAAGCCGAACAGTAATTCGTGCGAGCCTCCATAAGCTTATCTTGCGCATCCATCACATTGAGAATGCTATCCACGCCCTCCATATATCGCACAGAAGCCAGCTCATAGCTCTTTTCCGCTTTTTTGACAGCTGTCCCTATAGTGGCAATCTTTTCCTCTGCTACTCGCATCTGCAAGTATGCTTTTTGGGTATCTAAGCGAACATTCCTCTCTATTTCTTCCGCGTCCGACGCCAACTTTTCTGCGTTTTTCTTGGCAGCACTGACATTGGCAGCTGTAACCCCATTGTCAAACAGATTCCAGGATACTTCCAGGCCGGCCTCCCAATTACCATTACGATTCTGCTTAAAGGGCTCCTTGCCTACTATCTGCCTGTTAACTACACCACTCACACGTGGCCGCCAGCCCCGCTTAGCCGTTTCCTTCTCCTCATTGGCCTGCTTCACCGCATATTCTGCCGCCACCTTGTCGGGGCGATGCAGGA
>CAJOIN010000260.1:0-1138 GCA_905234515.1 uncultured Selenomonas sp. | reverse complement strand
GTAGGCTTAATTTCAGTTCCTTCCGGCAAACCAAGCAAAGAACACAGCGTCACCTTGGCTACAGAAAGATCTCCTTGAGCTCCAAGCATTTTCTGCTGATAATCTGCCCTCTGCACTTCCATCTGAAGCACATCGGAACGTGCCACTGTCCCTTCATCAAACTGTACATTCAGCACTTTTATCTGCGTGTCTGCCATATTCACAGAGCTTTCAGCCACCTGCAGCAGATTCTCCTTTTGCAGAACATTATAGTACGCCTCCATGGCATCATAGCGCACTTTCTGTTTGGCCCCTTCCACCCCCATATCTGCAGAGTTCACCTGATAGCGATATCCTTTGATGGTATGCTCGATCTGCCCTCCTGTATATAAGGGAATGCTAAGGCTCATCTTGTTGCTATAAGTGCTGTCGAAATCCGCCTGGCGATAATCACTTCCAGCAACATGATACGCTTGGGAACTCCATGAAAGCGTAGGACCAGCTGAGCGCCTTGCACTGGAAAGCTTAAATCCCGCCGCCTCCGCATTTACCTCTGCGGAAACAACAGTCTGGCTGTAGTCAAGGGCCATCTGGACACTTTCCTCAAGAGAAAGTGCCATCTCTTCCGCTGCCACCAAACTTTCAGACATCCCCAGTATGCATCCCCCCAACATCAGCATGCACACCCCCCTTGCCCTCATATATTTCATCGATCACATCCCCTTTTAAACTTTGCCAGAAAAATATAAACCATTTATTTAACCTATATAATCTGAACAATCTATCTAATCTTTGACAAAATTCGACTTTTATATCTTTTTTCCCTGCCACGTCTGCAAAAAACCGTCATATATCAGATAATCAAATCCGATATATGACGGTCAGCATTCATTTATGTTTAAATTCACAATCTCAAAGGTTGAAGCCGGTGCGCTTGAACATCTTCCCCAGGTCCTCACTGCTGAACTTCAGGATGGTGGGACGACCATGGGGACATGTATAGGGGAAGGCCGTATTCATCAGCTCTTCCAAAAGAATCTGCATCTGCTTCAGGTTCAATACCTCCCCTGCCTTGATGGCAGCCCGACAGGCGGTGGTGGCCAGCACATGCTGGCGTATCTCTGCCGCTGAGACAGTGTGCAGATCATGGAGCCCTCCC
>CAJOIN010000259.1 GCA_905234515.1 uncultured Selenomonas sp. | reverse complement strand
CCCAGGATTACCGCCCTGGCACCATCCAGCTCAACGCCCGCCAGTTCCAGCATCTTCAGGCAGCCGGCCGGCGTGCAGGACACCAGCCCCGGCTGCCCGGTGGCAAGTCTCCCCACATTCACCTGATGAAAGCCGTCCACATCCTTGGCCGGGTCGATGCGGTTCAGTATCTCCGCCTCATCCCTGGCAATCTGCCTGGGCAGGGGCAACTGCACCAGAATGCCGTCCACTGCCTCATCCGCATTCAAGGCATCAATCTGCGCCAGCAGCTCCTCCTTCGTGGCCGTCTCCGGCAGCTCAATGCCAATGGATTTGATGCCGCAGACCTCACAAGCCTTATGCTTATTGCGCACATAGACCTGTGAGGCTGGATTCTCTCCCACAATGATAACCGCCAGCCCCGGCCTGCGCCCGTGGCGCTCCTCGAAGGCCGCCGCCCGCGCCGCCGCATCCTCGCGGAATTTCTGGGCGAAATATTTTCCTTCCAATATCTTTGCTGACACAAAAAGCCCTCCTTTTTTACGCACCCTATGCTCAATCCGCAAAAATCTCATTGATATTTATTTCCGCATTAAGGAAATCCAGCTTAATCACCTGTGAATGCTCTGCCCTTTCTTCTGGGGACATATCACTTAAATCTTCCTCATCAAGTTTTTGTGTCGTGCAAATGCAATCATAACTTTCAGTTTCCCTGTTCAATCGGTAAGAAGTGACATATTTGCCATACGGGTCTGCCAGCCAGTATTCCCCCACGCCAATCTCAGCGTAGAGCTTCAGCTTAACATTTGTATCCTTTGCTCTGGAACTTGGAGAAATAACCTCGGCAACAAACAAGGGAATATCCGTAACTGCGCCCTTGGCGGTTATGTGGCAGGGCTTTTTAAATACAGCCACATCGGGAAAGAGTTTTACACTGCTGAAACCAGCCGGTATCAGGCAAACATCCTGCGTCAACTGATACTCTGCTTTATTCAGGTGAGCTTTCAGGATAGCCGAGATGTTGTCACTGGCAACATAGTGAAAAAAATTAGTAGGTGACATGGTGTATTTTCTCCCCCCTATAACCTCGTATTCTCTTGTCTCCAGCATATTGTCACTTCCTTTTTACAGTGTTCAAATGGGGACATATGCGCAAAACGCCAGCCCGCGAGCTCCTGAATGCTTGCAGGCCGGCGTTATTCAAACATAATAGCTGAGCCAGGCGCACAGACAGATGGCAACGGACACGATGCCATTGCGCAGGAAATACACCTGGGTCACCTTGGAAAAGTCCGTGGGCGAGACAATGCTGTGCTGATAGTACAGGGTGCCGGCTCCAATGCCAACGCCCACAAAATACAGCCAGGACAGGCCCAGCATCAGCCCCAAGGCAAAGAAGCAGGCTATGCAGGTCACATGCAGTCCCCTGGAAATGGCAAAGGCTCCCCCTGCTCCATAGGACACGGCCAGGGAATGGAGTCCCTGGCTCCTGTCGAAATCCTCATCCTGGGCGCCGTACATGGCATCAAAAGCACCAATCCACAAGGCCACAGCCGCGCAGAGCACCACCATGGGCAGGTCGATACTGCCTCGCACGGCCACCCAGCCCCCTGCCGGTGCCATGGCGATAGCCAGCCCCAGAAACAGATGCACCCAGCCCGTCACCCGCTTCATATAGGGATAAACCAGGCAGACCCCTGCCGCCACCGGCAGCAAATACAGGCAAATGGGCGGCAGCTGGGCCACCGCCGCCACCATCAGCATCAGGCAGATGATAATGAAAGCCTTCGCCTCCCTACGGGTAATCTCCCCCCGCACCATGGCGCGATAAGCGAGGCGCGGCTGCTGGCTGTCGTATTTCAGGTCAGCCAGGTTATCCATGGCCATGGCCGCCGCACGGCCCGCCGTAATGGCCAGGGCCACCCAAAGGAGCGTCCAAGGCTCAGGGTGCCCGTCCGCTGCCAGTGCCGCTGCCATCAGGCCGAAGGGCAGGTCAAAAATAGTATGGTGGAGCGCCACATTATTGATATGGGCTTTCAGGGTCGCCATCAGTCTATGCCCAGCTCCTTCCACTTCGCGTCCACACGCTGCCTGATTTCCGCAGACATCTCAATCTCATCCGGCCATTCCCGGGCATGGCCTTCCTCCGGCCAGGTCTTGGTGGCATCAATGCCCAGCTTCGCCCCCCACTTGGCCATGGGCGAGGAATGATCCAGTACATCCAGGGGGCCGTGCACAATTTCCAGGTCGTGCTCCGCATCTATGTTGTTAAACACGCGCCAGGCCACCTGGGCCAAATCCTGCACATCCACATGGGCATCCACCACCACAATCATCTTCACATTCATCATCTGGCCCATGCCCCACAGAGCATGCATCACCTTGCGGGCGTGCATGGGGAACTGCTTCCTGATGGAGACAATCACGCAGTCATGGAATACTCCCTCCAAGGGCATATTGATATCCACGATTTCCGGCAGCATCTGCTGCAGGAGGGGCAGGAAAATGCGTTCCGTGGCCTTGGCCAGATAGCAGTCCTCCATGGGGGGCCGCCCCACCACCGTAGCGAAATAGATGGCATCCCTGCGGTGGGTGATGGCCGTGATATGAAAGACCGGATAATCGTCCGCCAGGGAATAATAGCCTGTATGGTCGCCAAAGGGCCCCTCCCGGCGCAGCTCATCCGTGCGCACATAGCCCTCCAGAATGATTTCC
>CAJOIN010000258.1 GCA_905234515.1 uncultured Selenomonas sp. | reverse complement strand
ATTTTGGATAAATCCAGGATATCGTTGATGAGGGAAAGCAGGGTGGCTCCTGCCCTGGCAATATTTTGCGCGTAGCCCCGGACGGCCTTGTCCTGGGACTCTCTGAGCACCATTTCATTCAGGCCCAGAATGGAATTCAGGGGAGTGCGGATTTCGTGGCTCATATTGGCCAGGAAAACGCTCTTGGCGCGATTGGCCTGGTCAGCCGCCTCCTTCGCCGCCAGCCAGGCTTCCCCTTCCTCCACTTTGGCGCGGGCGATAAAGAGGTAAATGCCCACCAGGGCAAAGATGAGCAGGATGACGATGCCCGCCCTGAGGGTCAGGGTGTAGATATAGAAGATATCCCCTGCCACCGCCGACCAGGGCACATAGCCCATCATGGTGCAGTTCGTCTGGGGCAGATCCGCCCCAAAGAGGTAGTACCGGCCGCTCTTGGCCTCCACATAGGTTGCCGCCGCCTGACTGGTCAGGAGCTTGCCCCTGATGATTTCATAGCCTGCCGCCACCGCCGGGTCATGGAAGAAATCTTCATCCTCTGTACCGTAATTTTTATAGGGGACAATGGTCCGCCCCTCCCGGGCCTGTATGAGCAGGCGGCTGTCGGAATTGTAGGCGGTGATGTCAAAGAGCTCCGGGAGCACATTGTTGGCGTACAGGCGATAGAGCACGGCCCGCACATTTCCTCCCCGCATCACGGGCACGGCAAAGAGCAGGCCCTTAACCGGGTGGTAGTTCACTGCCTGATTGCCGCGAAAGGCTATGGTCAGGCCGGGAAAATCCTCCGGGGAAATGCCCTCACCGGGCAGGATTTTCTCGGCAGGTTTCAGCAAACCTACCGATACCCCTTCCAGGTGCTGCAGCTCGTGCAGCATAGCCTGCTCTGTTTCCCCGGCAGGATGTGACTCCATGTAGCGGGCCGCCAGGGACAGCTCCGCCAGCTCCCGCTTGAACCTTTCCTCGGCCACCACGGACATATCCGCTGTCTGCCTGGCTATGGTGGTCTCCAGGGTGGCATTGAGCAGGGAGCCGATTTTTTCCTGTATCAGCGTGCCCGAAAGGAACAGGCACAGGGACAGGATGAAGAACTGGAGAAGCATTCTGGTGTTGAAATATGATTTCAGGCTATTCAAGGACTTCCACCCCCTGCACCAGCCAGTCCACCCGCTCCAGAAGCACATCATCGCTGATGACTTCATCAGGGGCGCACCGCAGGACTCCCTGGTTATCGTAAAGCTCCCCCGCGAAAATCAGTCCCCCGGAGGTCAGCTCCCGCTTCAGGGCTTCTATCTGCCCTGCCGTATCCTCCGTGACGGCAGGGGAAAATTCGGAAAGGGAGACAGCGCTCCGCTCGAGGCCCAGCCAGTGATTTCTGACCGTGTTCAGCTCCCCCTTCAAATAGCGCTGCACAATGTCTGTATAGTAGAGATCCCAGCGGCAGATTACGGAGGTCAGATAATGGGGAGAATAGCCGGAGAGCAGCGCATTGTAGCCGATAAAGTCTACCCCCTGCTCCTCGGCAACCTGGCAGACTTCATCCTCGTCCTGGTGATAGGTCAGCACATCCGCCCCCCGTTCTTTGATCAGCCGCTCGGCATTGGCCCTTTCCCTGGCCTCATCCTGCCAGGCCCCCGTCCAGATGACAAGGACTTTGGCCGCCGGATTTGTGCGCCGCACCCCCAGGGCGAAAGCATTGATGCCCCGCCTCACCTCGGAATTGGGCATGGCCGCCACATAGCCGATGGTGTTGGTCTTCGTCCTGAGCCCTGCCAGGGCACCCGACAGGAAGCGGGCCTGGTACATGCGCACGAAATAGGCCGTCATATTGCGGGCATGCACCTCGGCGGAATTGGTGGCAAAGGCAACATGGGGGTACTGCTCCACCAGCTCCTTAGCCTCCAAGGAGTAGGAATAGCTGGCCAGGAAAATCATGCCCGCGCCTTCTTCGATAAGCTCCCGGATGGCAGCAGGGCACTCGCCGCTGTTTTCCCGCACCTTGTCCCGCACCAGGAGCTGAACGCCCAACTTGTCCGTTGCCGCCTTGATGCCCTCGTACTGGGAAGCGTTCCAGCCCGCCTCCCGTATATCGCCGATGGTAATAAAGCCAATCTTGGGTCGTGCATCTTCTTCGCTGTCAAACCCAAGAGCCACCACGATGAGCACAAGGAGCAGAACTGCTCCCATGCTAAGCAAGATTCTCCACCAACGTATGGTTCTCCATGAAAAATCCATACCTAACCTCCCAATTTACAGACGCATGGATGACGTCCTAAAGGACTAGCTTCGCGTCGCAATCGTTGAAACCGACATACACTTATTTCAGCATAGCTGATTTCCGAGAAAAATCAATAGTAACAGAAAAAGTGGTCGATTTTCTCAAAAAGTGGTCGGTTTGAACTGTGCATCAAACTCCGTGCGAGACGCCGTCTCGCACTACACCCTTGTACTCACACTAAGCTCCTGCTTCGCCTTCGGCTTGCACTCGCTAAGTGTTCATAGTAAACACTCTTCCAATTTTAGAGGAATCCTTGATTGCGTTATATAGTGAATAATCACTATATAACCATACCTCTCTCAATAAGTGAAGTATCACTTGAAAATATTTTTTCTGTGATGTATAGTGGGAATATATTAATTAAAGAATCTGCCAGGAGGATTATCGTGGACACACAGGAGACTATTTCCTACCGCATACGCCAGCTTTGC
>CAJOIN010000257.1 GCA_905234515.1 uncultured Selenomonas sp. | reverse complement strand
GATTTGCCCGGAACAACCCCGGCAAGCTCCCCCACCACACATCTTTGCGGTTGTAATCCTCCACGATGTAGAGTTCTTCCAGCCGGTTCAGCACATCCCTGACGTATCTTTCAATTTCCTTCGTCTGCCCTTTGTCTGTCAGAAGGAAAAGGCTGTTGGCGTATATTCCCGTCAGTTCCCCCATGAGCGGGGCACTTATGAGCTTCTTCACGGATTTCCTGCCGCTACACCACTTGCTCATGTAGGCCAGCAGCTTCTTTTCTGCTTTTTCAGGCTCAATGAGCAGCAGCCGCTGCACAAACCTAAAGGGCAGCCGGTCTACAGCATGGAGCAAGATTTCCTCCTGTTTCAGGGGCAGGGGGGCAGCAAGGGAAACGGCCACCGTTTCCTTCCCTCCCATTTCTATGCTATTGCCGGAAAGGTTCAGGTCTAATCCCTGTGAAAGCAGGGCATCCAGATATAAGGGAACCTCCGGCATGGTTATTTTCTGTTCGTTGTAGGCGATGGCAAAGCTCATGAAGTCAATGACATCCTGATATTCCAGAGCATTGGCCTCTGTGACCTTGCCTATAGCATCTGCAAAATCATCCAAGACCGTGGCGAAGTAAATCCCGGCATCTTCGGCCTTAACGGTAATTTCCTTGTCCAAACGGTTCACAGCGTAGCCCGCCTGATTGATGAAGGGGTTCCAGCACAGGACGATGAACAGCCCGTCCTCTTCCATGGGAACGTGCTGCCTCTCCAGCCACAGGCTCCACCCCTCCCGAAATTCCGGCAGCTTCAAATCTACCTGCTCCCCCTCCGGCAAAGCCTTGTATCGGATAACCCCGAAGTAGCTGCCATCCTTTTCCTGCACTACATGGGGCAGGGTCAGTCCTCCCCAAGGCAGCCAGTCGGCCACTGTGTTATTGCTTAAATCAAATTCTTTCCACGACATAATGCACCTCGATAAACTTCGTGCGAAACTACGTTTCGCCCTACGCCCTTACACTGCCACTAAGCTCAGACTTCGCCCTTCGGGCTTGCTTCGCTAAGTGTTCGTAGTAAAAATTTAGAGCGGAGCGGCCAAAAGCCCCACTCCGCTCCATCTGCTCACGTTGAATAGTAATTGTCCTTATACATATACTGGCTCAAGCAGTCGAAGAACTGGGCATCATCCTTGGCAAGGTACACACACAGGGCATGTACGGCCACGGACAAGAGCAGTATATAGACAAAGTGAAAATACATGACGAACATGAATGACACGATACCATTGAGGATAATGACGTTTCTCGGTGCACCCATAAAGAGAATTTCCTCTGTCAGTGAGCGATAAAAAGGCAGGTTATACCAAGAAACAACCCCTTCCTGACCGTCCATGGCGGCCTCACATGAAGAGGCAGCTGGAAACGCCGTCAATGCCAATCCAGCTCATGCCACTGCCTACGGAAGTGGCAATGGCACCTCCGCCAACGCACTTGATAGCCCGCTGGGTGACCTGCTGCTCCATGCCCATGCCCCAGGAAAGGCCGCCTACTGCCCCGGAGATAACCGTGAAGCAAGCAGGAATCGGGCCGGTCATGAGGTCGGTGAACATCTGCACCGGCTTCTGCAGGGGTGTCACCTGAATGTTGGACGCTGAATTGCAGAATCCCACATCAGGCACGGCCACCACCGCTGCCATCAGCCCCAATTTGAACATGAAGGCCTTGTTTTCCTTGGCAAAGGTGAGTGCCTTGGAAGCCGCAGTGGCTCCCTTCTTCTTGATTTTTTTGATAGAATCCATGTACATGTTGAACTTACCTCCTTTTCTATCCAAGCATAATTTTACGAGAGAATTTGCCCCGCAAACTCTACGATGTTTTACTCAGCCGATTTTCTCGATGTCATAATCCCCGGTCTGCTTGTTGTAGCCCTTCACCAGAATGATGTCCTCAATCAGACGCTTGGTGACCTTCTTCCGCAGGTAAACCACCACATCCACGGCTCTGCCCACCGTTTCCTTCTGGGGTGTCATGGAGACACGGGAGGTCAGTTCTTCCAGCCTTGAGAGGGTGTCATAGGCCGATTCGCTATGCACCGTACAGCAGCCACCCCGGTGGCCTGTTGACCATGCCTCCAGCAGGGTCATGGCCTCCTTGGAGCGTACCTCACCAACCACAATCCTGTTGGGAGACTTGCGAAGGGTGATTCGCAGCAGCATATCCATATCCATGTTTGGTGGAGCGGTCTGCAGCTTCACATGATTGGGAGCCGTACAGCGAAGTTCCGATGTGTCCTCGATAATCACTATCCGCTCATTCATCTGGGAAATCTCAGCCAGGATAGCATTCAGAAGAGTGGTCTTGCCTGAGGCCGTGCCCCCGGCAGCAATGATGTTCTTATGCTCCCGGATGGCTGTCAAGATGGTCTGCCGTTGCACTTCCGTCATGGTGCCCTGTGCCACATAATCATCCAAAGTGAAGAGCTTCTTGCCGAATTTGCGGATATTGAAAGACGGGGCTTTCACAATCGGTGGCAGCTCGCCCTGAAAACGGCAGGAGCTAAAGAGCCGGGACGCAGGAATCTCTGCCTCTAACTCCGGGAAATCTGCCGGAACTACCCGGCCAGCCAGCGAACCAACATTGTAAATAAGCTGCTTGGCAATATTGGCACTCATGGTAATGGGACTTTCCACCAGTCCCCGGTCATGGGTATCTATCCAGATGTGACCGTCAGGGTTGAGCATGATT
>CAJOIN010000256.1 GCA_905234515.1 uncultured Selenomonas sp. | reverse complement strand
CCAGATTCACCGTGGCCTTCTTTGCCTCTGCATCATAATCTATCCAGCCCAAATCCTTGCCATAGCTGATGGCTACACTATATGTAACTGCCATATTTATTCTCCTTTATGTATAGATAATCTTTCCATTCTTTTATCTTATTATACCCTAATCAGATTTATTTTGCCATAGTCAGAGACTTCTAACTGTCAAATCTGATAAAAATTTGTATTTTTCTTTCTAATACCAACTCTCCTGTGCTTGTCAAGTCTTGCAAGGCATGTTTTTTTATGCTATCATACCAGTAAAGAAGGACAAGCCTGGAATGTGCGCGGGCTTTAACAATGTCTAACCTACATAATTTATAGGGAATCCGATTTGATCCTGGTGGAGGTTCGCCTCGGCGAAGGCTGAAGTCAGGCTTAGGGCACCCACCTGCTATTCGCAGGTTTTAGACATTTAAGGCGAACGGCATTTTGGACCCCTGCTTTGAAAAGGGATTGCTGCATGCGGCAGTCCCTTTTCGTGTATATAAAAGAGGAAGAAAAACGCAGCTTTCGTTTTTCTTCCTCTTTTGGTTTCGCTAATTATTTCTCCGGCACTACTGGCACCTGGAGGAAACTTTCATACTTGCCTCCAAAGTGTATGATATGCCTGCCCTTATTGCGGGTCTTGGGCGCTTTCACTTCATGCTTGATTTCATTTTTGCCGCCTATGCCGCCCACAGTTTTCATTTCCGTTCTTGAGCCCGGCTCGTAGGTATATCCTTCCTTGGGAACGGTAATCTTGGAATAGCCGAAGGAAGGCACCGAGTACACCGAAGGGGGCGTGTAAGCCCTGACCGTGAGCCTGATTTTCTCCCCTGCGTGATACTTCATGCCCATGGGCCAGATGGGAATATCCACCGGCACAATCTCACCTTTCTGCAGCAGGTCCTCACGATTATGCTTAAGCACCGGCTCAGCTTCTGTGGAAGCAGCCTCATCCAAAGCCCGCTGGGACACACGCAGATACCCCTCAGCGACGATAGGCTGATGGGTCACCTTATCAGGAACAGGCTGGCCATTTTTATCCAGCTTCTCCACCTGCACCTGCAGCTCCATGTCATTGGCCCCCACAGCTTCCACATAAGTATGCAGCTTCATGTAGCCAGTCAGTTCTGTATCCTTATCAAAGGTCATAACAAAACTTGCGGCAGAATCATCACCCTTTATCTCATATTCCGCTGTACCTGCCTTTGCTTGTGGCTTTTCGGAAAGCCCCTCCCCCTCAGTCAGATACAGCTTCTTGTACTCTGTCCTCTCCAGAGGAAATTCCTGCTCAGGCCGATTAACCACGTCCTTATGGCCGGGATCAAGGACAGACAGGCGCACCCTGGGAGTTTCCTCCCAGCCGTTTTTCTCTCCCAACAGGTAGTGGTCAAAGAACTTCCGCAAATCCTCCACATTGGCAGGAGTATAGTAATCAAACCACTCCTGGGTATTATGGACCCTCAGCCACTTGTCCTTGGAGGCAATGCCCCTGAACCCCGCAAAAGTGCCATGGGTGTGCACGGGATTGGTATAGCTGGCCACCACATAGGCAGGGATCTTGATGTTTTCCAGCTTGGCAATCTTGTCCTGCCAGTAAGCATCCATCAAAGTATGGGTCACCACCATGCGGGGCTGATCCTCCATGAGATTCTGGCTGGCAAAGGTATCGAAAATGGCCTCGGGGAACACGGGGTTAGGAATGCCTCCCCGGTTGGCAGTTTCCCGGAAATGGTCCACAAAACCTTCCCAGGGAGCAATAGCGAAGAGATGGGGCGGCTGCTCCCCGGCAATGAACCATTGGGACACCGTCAGCCAGGAATTGCCGCTCATGCCAATCTTACCGTTGCTCCAGGGCTGGCTTGCCGCCCATTCAATGGTATCGTAACCATCCTGGGAATTCTGCGTCCCCCAGTAGTTGAGATTTCCCCCGGAATAATAAGCTCCCCTGCTATCCGGATTGATAATGACATAGCCGTGGTTGACCCAGTATGCAGGGTCCGGTCCTTCAAATTTCTCCAGGCCGGAGGTGGCACCCAAAGGCACCCCAGCCCTCATGGGCACATCATCCAGCATCTGTCCCCCCAGCTCCTTGCCATAGGGGCTCCAGGCCAGCAAAGCAGGATGTTTTTCCTCGTCCACAGGACGGAAAATATCCGTATAAATAACTGTGCCATCCCGCAGGGTGATGGGCACGTCCTTTTCCATCATGATGTCACAGGGCAGAGGCATAGTGCCCTCACGGCGTATGGTGCCTTTTTTCAGGAGCAGGGTTTCCCTCTTAAATTCTGCCGCCCTCACCCGGGAGGCAGTAACGGAGTTGCCCTTGCGGTAGTAGACATTTACAGTTTCACCACTGCCCATTTTCTGGGGGATTACAGCGGTGTCAGTAGCTGCTGCACATACATTGACGCCAGTTGCAGCAGTAAACATCAGCCCTGCACATAGGGCCAGCTTCAAAGTTTTTTTCATTCCTAGTAAAACCTCTTCTCTTTGATAATAACGTCTGTTCATTTTCTTTGGAGCAAAGAAAACGAACCAAAAGAAACTGCAGGTCGGCGCCACTTCACGTGGCTTAGACCTGCGAGCGTCCATCCATGGACGCTAAGCACTTTTCATATCCTATTATTCGTCATATTTTTTCATTTTCCTGCTAAATGTAAAAACTGCCGACATTGCGTATCGGCAGTTTCTTTAATATATGCTATTCAAATTACGCCGCACTGGGCTTGGGGTCACTGGGTGGCTCTTCCATAGAAGATTTCTGGGAGAGCTTGTTGTTCTGCTCGGTGATAAAGGCCTGCATGACGATGAAGACGCAGAGCAGGGCTCCTACCACGATTTTCGTCCACCAAGCGGAAAGGGTACCCTGGAAGGAAATGAAGGTCAGGATTACACCCTGAATCA
>CAJOIN010000255.1 GCA_905234515.1 uncultured Selenomonas sp. | reverse complement strand
GACCGATAGATTTTACCGGCCTGCCTGAGATTCTGAATGCGTTGACGAGACGAATAATTAATTGACGCGCTTTAGTGTTAATTCTATATACGAGAAATCAGGATCGCCTAATGAATTAGCACCATTAAATTTGTAAGTTATAGTTGAATTGTCAATCATCTTGTAGATAAATGACGCACCAAACAAACTATACTCATAAGAATTACTGTCGGGATGAGTGAATTGCGTACTACCCCAAATCGTATCCTGCTAATATTCATTATCAAGATTAAATTCTGACGGGGCGTTAAGATTATCATTCCTGAATACACAACTTATATGCCAGCTTGTAAGCTCTTCACCGCGACCGTAAAAATCGTTTTCTTCGGTTTCTATAACATTGTCGCCAATGAGCTTGACAGTGTAATATTCGTTTGTGGTGTTCTTGCTTACAGAAATTTCAAAAGTTGCAGCCGAAGCACTTCTCTCAACATATGGCCATGTGTAGCTGCCTAATCCTTCTGGAAAGTTCATATGCATAGCTCCTGAATCAATCTGCCATGTACCATTAATGTCTGTCTGAACTGACGGAGTATTCGGGTTGGTAGGTACAACATCCTGACTCTGCGGCGTAGGTGTAACATCTTGACTTTGGTTTGTTTCGTCTTCATCGCCCACAAACGAATTGCTGCTGCTGCCTCCAAACAGCGGGGAGCCATGATGAGGGCCGCAGTGGACAAGATGGGTGAAATCGAAAAGAGTGTTACCCAGACCGCTGATGTGGTAAAAAAGCTAGGAGAGAGTTCTCAGCAGATTGGAGAAATTGTGGAAACAATTTCTGCCATTTCCGACCAGACTAATTTGTTGGCTCTAAATGCTGCTATTGAAGCAGCCAGAGCCGGCGAGCATGGCAAGGGCTTTGCCGTGGTGGCAGAGGAAGTCAGGAAGCTGGCAGCCGGTTCCCAGGAGGCTGCAGAGCAGATCAAGGCACGCATAGCTGTTATACAGAATGACACTAACCAGGCTGTAGAAGCTATGAAAGGTGGCCAGGAGAAAGTTCAGGATGGCACACAGACTATCAGGGAGATTGGTGGACAGTTCCAGGAGTTTGTTTCCACCATTGAAGGCATCAAAAATTCTGCTTCTGCCATCCGCAAGTCTGTAGAGGCCGTTTCCGGTGGTGCAACCCATGTGGTGGAAGCTATGGATTCCATTGATACCGTGAGCCGTAAGACCTCGGAGAATACCCAGACAATTTCTGCTGCCACGGAAGAGCAGTCTGCTTCCAATGAAGAGATTGCAGCGGCTTCCCAGTCCTTGGCCAAATTGGCTTCTGATATGCAGAACGCCATCCACAAGTTCAAATTGTAAGCTGTTATTGAAAGGAGAGTCGGGGCGCGAAAGTGTCCCGACTTTTTCCTGGAAAATTTTCTCTCATAGTTGTATAATCATTAGTTGTGTAATTGTATGTGTTTTTTAGCAGTAGGCGAAAGGCTGGTGAGGATAATGGATGATCACCCTAGTTCGGCAGATCCAAAACGATGTGAGCTGAAAAAGAATAGGGGGGAGTCTGCCCTGTCCACACCGCCTGTATTATTCTGGAGAGGTGCAATTTAGGGCGGATTTCTTTCCCATGAGAAAGGAGACAGCCCATGCTGCAAATCTACAAGTCCGCAGAAAGTGGCCCTTTGCAGGAATTGAGCCTAAAAACCCTTGAGAAAGGGGCATGGATAAATATTATTGACCCTACCCCCTATGAGCTTAAGGTAGTCAGCAACCTGACAGAGGTTGAGCCTGACTTTCTGCGTTCGGCACTGGATGATGAAGAAAGGTCTCATACTGATGTGGAAGACAACTCCATCATGGTTCTGACTAATGTGCCAGTCTGCCGTGGGGAAGAGAGTTATGATGCACTCCCTTTGGCTATTATTGTGACCACGGAATACATCATTACGGTTTGTTTGGAAGAGACACCGGTTATAGCTGAGTTCAATGAACGTACAGCCAAGCTCTTCCGTACCTTTAAAAGAACGAGGTTTCTCTTTCAGATACTTTATAAATCAGCTACTCTTTATCTGCGTTATCTGCGGCAGATCAGCAAGCTTTCCGATGATATTGAGGAGCGTTTGCGCCACGATATGAAGAATCGGGAAATACTTCGTCTGCTGGAGTTGCAAAAAGGCCTGACTTATTTTAATGCGGCCCTGCGTTCCAATGGCGCAGTGCTGGACAAGCTCCTGCGCTTGCGTACTAATTCCAATGTGAAGCCCATTCTGAAGATGTATGAGGAGGATGAGGATTTACTGGAAGACGTTATAATAGAGAATAAGCAGGCGCGGGAAATGGTGGAGATGTACAGCAAGATTCTGGCGCGTTTGGCAGATACCTTTACGTCTATCATCTCTAACAACCAGAACCGGGTGATGAAATTTCTGGCTGCCATGACCATCATTCTGGCTATTCCTACAGTTGTTTCCAGCTTTTTTGGCATGAATGTGCCGGTCCCCTTTGAGGAAGATGTCAAGGGTTTTATGTATGTTATGATTATAGCCTTTTCCATTTCCATCTCTTCGGCGGTTATATTGTGGCGGAGGGATATGTTCTAAAAGAATAATATTAAGAAGGTGTGCTGCTGGTTTTCGGGGCACACCACTTTTCGTTGTATGGGCAGCGGTAAAATGCCTTTTCAATAACCTTGGGCTATGATAAAATGTAGGGAACTGAATGAAAATATAAAACAATAGATACTAGATG
>CAJOIN010000254.1 GCA_905234515.1 uncultured Selenomonas sp. | reverse complement strand
TGGAGCCTCATCCCTTACCATGTGGTACTCCAGAATGGGAAAGCCCTCCTGCTTCGGCGCCATAGCACACCAAAGCGCCAGCCCGCCCACCAGCAGGCACAGCAAAAGAAGCAGTCCCCCGGCCGCTTTGGCAGCCTTGCTTATCCAGGAGCTGCCCCCTCGTTTCCTGTCCAAATTCAAACTGTATCCTTCTTTCCAATTTCTTCTGCCAGCGCTTTCAGTTTCCTCATGCGGTGGTTGATGCCGGATTTGCTGACCCCCAGCAGCTCTGCCAGCTCCGCAAGGCTGGCCTCGGGATTCTGCAATCTCGCCCGGGCCGCCTCCCTGAGCTTGCCCGGCAGTTTCTCCAGCTGCCCCGCCTCTTGCAGGGCCTCTATCTCCATGAGCTGCCTGCCTGCCGCATCCACAGCTTTCTGCAGGTTGGCGGTCTCGCAGTTCACCAGGCGGTTCACCTGTTCCCGCACTTCCTTCACATTGCGGGCCACCTCAAAGGCTTCCACAGCTTCCTCTGCTTCAATCATGGCCAGGAAATCCACCACCGCGTCCCCTTCCTTCAGGTAGACGATATAGCTTTCCTTTCTGTCCGTGAGGCCCACGGGGAAATCCATGCGCTTCAGCAGCTGAAAAATCAGCTGGGACAGGCCAAAACTGCCTGTCACCATTTCCAGATGATAGGCCGCCTCAGGCTTGTTCACGCTGCCGCCCCCCAGGAAGGCTCCCCTGAGGTAAGCTATACGGCAGCAATTTTTCTTCAGGATGGCAATATCCGTATCCATATTCAGGCTCTCATCATGGAGAAAGCCCAAATGCTCCAGCAGCCCGGCCACCTCCGGCGCAGGCTGCACCCGCACCGTGTAGCTGTTGTTTTTCTTCAGGCGCCTGGAGCGGCTCACAGCAATCTCTGTCTGGATGCCGCCCCCCTCGCTTTTCAAAAGCTGCAGCGCCTTTCTGGCTACCGCCGCATTCTCCGTGGTGAAGTTCAGCCCGAAGGTGCGGTGAAGGCCAAAGGTGAGCGTGCTGCCCATGCGCAGCAGGGCCGCCAGTTCCGCCGTACGGCAGCAGGAGCTGTCATAGGTGAGCCTGGCCAGCTCGTTCTTTACTTCCGTTGCAAAAGATGGCATCTTACCTTCCCGTCATTTCATAAATCAGCTTCATCACTGCGTGACTAAGCTTCTCCGGATTGTGCCGGATTACATCAGCCTCATTGATGATATCCGCCCTGTCGTAGCCAATGCCCAGGGCGTTGATAGCCTCCCCATCCACTTCCACAGGAGTTGCTCCCTGCTCGGCATAATACTCCAGCATTTCCTCGGAAATTTCCGTATCGTTGACAATCATATAGTCAATAATCCCGGGCCCCGCATGGTCAATAATGGCCTTGGCGTGCATGGAAGCAGTATAGCCGTCAGTCTCTCCGGGCTGGGTCATCACATTGCAGATGTAAATCTTGATGGCCTTGCTCTTCTTGATAGTATCCGCCACCTCATCCACCAGCAGATTTGGCATGATGCTGGTGTAAAGGGAGCCAGGGCCAAGAATTATGGCATCCGCCTTCCGCAGGGCCTCCAGGGAGGACTCCACGGGAGCCACATGCTCGGGGAAAAGACGCACCCTTTTGATGCGCTTATGGGCCTCGGGGATATGGGACTCCCCTTCCACCACGGTACCGTCTTCCATAACGGCATCCAACCGCACATGGGCGGCAGAGGCCGGCAGCACGCTGCCCTTCACTGCCAGGACCTTGGAGGATTCCTTGAGAGCCTGCTCAATATCCCCCGTGACCTCATTCATGGCGGCAATGAAGAGATTGCCGAAAGAATGGCCTGCCAGCTCGCTCTTGCCCTTGAAACGATACTGGAACAGCTTTTCCATCAAGGGCTCTGTGTCTGCCAAAGCCACCAGGCAGTTTCTGAGGTCCCCCGGGGGCACAATGCCAAAGTCCTCCCGCAGGCGCCCAGAGGAACCGCCGTCATCAGCCACCGTCACCACGGCGGTGACATTGCTGGTGAGACCCTTCATGCCCCGCAGCAGCACGGAAAGACCGTGACCTCCCCCTACTACCACCACATTGGGACCTTTCCCCAGGCGGCGTTTCTCGTAGATGATATCCACCAGACGCTCAGAGCTGTCCGGCAAGAGCACCATGATAACAGAGCGTATCAGATGCCGGGTGGCATCCAGCATGAAAAGCACGCCAATAGCCACCACCGCCAAACCGATAAGCGTCGTAAAAGTATAGTTATAGCTGCCCCGCCAGAGGTACACGGCCCTAAAGATGGCTTCCTCGATGGCATCCAGGTACTTGTAGTTGAACACCAAAGCCAAACCTAAGCTGACAAGCATGACCCCTGCTGAGAAAAGCGCCAGCCAGCGCTTGAAGCGCATGCCTGGGTACAGCCATTTAAGTAAATGCATGGTTCAGCACTCCTCACGCACATGCTCACGCACATCGTTTTTCATCAAGTCCCTGTGCTCCAGGCGGGCAGGAAGCCCCTTTTCCATGAGCCTGTCATAGATATGCTTGGCGATGAAGACGCTGCGGTGCATGCCTCCTGTGCAGCCCACGGCTATCACCAGCTGGCTCTTGCCCTCCTTTTGGTACTGGGGCACCAAAAAGTCCACCATGTCGTCAAGGCGCTTTATGAACTCCTGGGTCACAGGGAAACTGGCGATATAATCCGCCACCTCCGGCACAGCGCCGCTCTTATGGCGCATGGAATCAAGATAGAAGGGATT
>CAJOIN010000253.1:3543-7794 GCA_905234515.1 uncultured Selenomonas sp. | reverse complement strand
ACACTGCCTCATGTTTGGGCTGATACCCCTCCCAAATAGCAGGTTCCGGCCCGAAGCATTCCTCGGCAATCCGGCAGTCTTCAATATGCTGTTTAAGCTCTTCGGCAGGGGCAGCAATCTGCTCATAGGCCGCTACCGGGGCAGCTTCCCTCACATCTTCCATATACCCTTCCATGGTGGCAACCAAGCTGGCGAAATTTGCATCATCCAGAACTAACTCTTCATTCAGATATTCATTCATAGCGACATCCTCCTTCTGGACTGTCTCGTTATAGTCTCTACGGCAGTAGGCATCGTCACGACATTATCGCCAATGAGTGCCCGCAGATTCTCGGCGGTGACCGGGTTATCACAGATGGCTGTGATGCCCCCGGCACCATCCCTTGCAACATATAGCATCTTTATCGCCTCCTATGGGGGTATTGTAAATCTGGTTAGGGGTTAGAAAACTATACAATGTTTTACTCAACGCAAAAAAGCCCATGACAGTTGGTGTTCTGTCATGGGTTCTCTCTATTTTATATTCAGTTTGGAATCCATTCCTTATTGTTCCAGACAGCGGAAAATTTTCGTTTCTCTTCAATGGCGGTCTGCACTGGCAAGATGAACCGTCCTATCTCTTGTACGGCCTCAGAAAAACTGATATCCAAGTCTGCATCTATTCGATGCTTGAAGCCTTGCCACAGACGTTCTTTAGCTGCCGTATACGCTTCTGTATAGATATAGCGGTCAAAATCCGTGTTTCTACGAGCGAATGTGCTTGCTAATGCCTCTTGCAGGACGTGTCCATCGAATTCCCGACTTCGGCTAAGCATCACTATGTCGTAGAAATCCTTGAACCTGCTATTCTTATCCCCCAGAGAGGCCATAGCCTCATATTTCTCTGCTATGACGGTTTCTATAGGGTATGCAAGCAGACGAGGTTTGTCCATCTTCAGCAGTGTGGGGAATTCCACATCAGAAGGCTCTGGATATACCGTATCAGAAAAGCCAATATCCATCTGCAAGTGTATTTTCGCCTTGCCCAGATAAGCTGTGATAACAAACCTCACCCCATGGTACTCAGCCTCCTGGGCAATGTCCGCTACATCAATGGAGCCTTCATCAAATGTAAGAGCATCGTCAACCTCAATGTTGCATACTTCTTCCATAACTGACCGTATATGTTCTTGGGAATTATGCAACTTTCTGGCCAGAACATCAATATCCCGTGTCATTCTGGCCTTATTGTCCAGAATCGTATAGAGCAGTGCCCCACCCTTCAAGATGAAGTGGCCGCTGTACTTCGACACAGAAATGCGGTAAAGCAGCCGTTCTATACCGTATATGATAAGCAGTTCATCGAAAGTTTTCCCAGTTTCCTTCCGCAGATTTTTCAGGCGTTCCTTTACACTGACATCATTCATCCAACCGTTACCTCTACATACTGGCTAATGTACTTGTATACTCGAAGCTTTTTAGCATATTCCATCAGCATTGGGATATTTCTCCCCCTGATGTCTGCCATATACGCCTTGAATACCTCTATGGCAGTATCCAGCCCTGTCTTATCCAAATACCGAAACATATCACATACTGTACGTTCCCGGTTATAGATGCTAACCATTTGCCCTTCAAGCTCCACCCGCTCTGCCCCCAGGGACATAGTTCTATCGCTGGAAAAGAATATCTCTATGGGAGGATAGTCTGGCAGCACGAACCTGCGGGTTCCACTACTTGGGAGCGTTATCTGTACCTTTCGGGGAATGACTGTGGTAAGGTCATGATAGCTGGCAGCCGTGAAAATGCTGAATATTGCTTGCGGGAAGAATTGCTGTACCAGCACCATGTCATTGTCAGGCTCATCGCTTCCACGATATGTATAGATGCCTTTGTGAATTCTTTGCAATTCTCCTGTTGCCACCATATTTTTGAATTTGTAATCTGACATTTTGCCCAGCAGTTCGCTCCTACGCCAGATGATTGAATCTGTTTGTAGCATATTGGTCCCCCCTTTTTTCCAGTATATCATAATCACCCACTGAAATACATAGAAAATTTTTCATGTATTTTAGTGGGTGATTATTTAACCCATATTCGGCAAAATATAAATGTGCCGAATTTCCATTGAATAGGATTGATATTCTTGGCCAAGGCTTTGGTTGATTGAAAGAAGAATTTGTATATCTACACAGAAGGATGAAACTATCTCGCCATCACCATAGATGCCACTTCCGTCTTCTCCCCTACCAGCCGCTTCACATCAACGGCTTTTATCATGCTGGGAGAAAGTTCCTCGATGGTCTTGTAGATGTCTTCGAGGTCGTAGCCCTTCGCTATCATGGCATCGGCTATCCCCTTGTCTGTGCTCATGGCATTGTCTGGGGCATAGGCGCTGTCGTTTCTGGTCAGGGCTTCTGCTGCCCGGAAGAGGAATGTCCTTTCAATGTCGCTCTTGCCCTCCAGCTTGGTGAAGTCCATGTGGCCATCCTTGTCCTGGCCATCCTTGTCCACCAGCTTAAGGATACGGCTCCGGCGTACATCCCCCTCGATTTCCTTGGAATCGGTGAGGCCTTTTTCCTTGGCGGCCAGTATCATGTCGATTTCCTCTGACCTTGCCTTGAGCCGCTGGAATTCATCCTCCCTGGGATAGGGAGCCTCCAAAGACTTCTTGGCCACCTCAAGATTGTGCTTCAAGGTTTCCAGATTTTCCTTTTCTTCCGTGATTTTCTCGTCCACCTTCTTGCCAATCTCCTTGATAGCCGTCAAGATACGCTTCTTGCTGCCGTAGATGTCGATGCGGAAGTCAGTGGCGTTCACAGCCTGAATATAGGGGCAGTTATTCATCCAATCAAAGGCCATACCGAGCTTGAAGCCCTTGTACTCGCCGGTGAAATTCTTGGTAGCCTTGGGGTCAAGGGCTTTTTCCAAGGCCTCCAAAGCCTCTTTCTCCTCCAGATACTTCACACCGTTGATGGTCATGGCAAAGGCTTCCTGTGCCTCCCCATCCAGCCCCGTAGTCTTGTGGGTGTTGTTCTGCCACGTTTCCTTGTTCTTCAGCTGTGCATCCAAGTGGCTCTCGCTCTGGGCAATGCGGTTCGGCAAATCTACCTTTACCTGCTTTGATGTAATCTCCCGGTTTTTCAGGTAGGTGGACTTATCCATTTTCAGGCGATTATAGGCATTGTCAACGTCCATCTTTTCCTTAATCATGGGGTCACCGGCAGCCAGTGCCTTGATTTCCGCAGCACTCAGAACTACCTCGTCACAGTCCTCGGCCTCCCGTGTGGGAATCTTGGAGGACATTATCTGCGAGATAAACCGCTGCTTATTCTCTATGAGCTGCCACATGTAGGCATCAAAGGTGCCTTTGGTAACATACCTGAATACCTTCACATCCTTGTTCTCATTGCCCCGGCGGACAATACGCCCCAGCCGCTGCTCAAGGTCAGCTGGACGCCATGGCACATCGAGGTCATGTGTGGCAACGAGCTTGTCCTGCACGTTGGTGCCTACGCCGAGATTGTCCGTGCCACCTAAGAGCACACGCACTTTTCCGGCTCTGACCTTGGCAAAGAGCTGTTCCTTGGCTTCATCGTCTTTGGCTTCCTGGACAAAGGCGATTTCTTCCCTTGGCACACCTGCCTCCACCAGCTTGTTGCGTATATCGTCATAGACATTGAACTTATGCGGCTCCTTCTTGTTGGGCACCGACTTGTCGCAGAAGATAAGCTGGGTAGATTTCTTGTCCTCCGTGGCCTTATAGATGTCGAGGACATTCTTGATGCACCTGTTGACCTTGCTGTCGGGGCTGTCCGGCAGGGTGGGGTCAATAATTCGTTCATCCAGTGCCAGCATACGGCCTTCATTAGTGATTTTCAGCATGTTGTCTTCACTGGGGTCAACGCCGCCATTGCGTATGGATTCAGCCCGGACGGCCAATTCGTTCACAAGGTCTGACTGGGTTTCCGTAGGCTCTATCTGCTCTACTGTCATTTCGCAGTTTGGCACATCGAGGTCAAGCATATCCGCAGTCTTGATGTCAGCGGTCATTTTGACTATGGCCATCAACTCCGGCAGGTTGAAGAACCGAGAGAAGCGGGTCTTCTCCATGAAGCCCTTGCCCTCCGGCTTCAATTCAAAGCCGGTAACTGCCTCCCCGAAAGTGGCTGCCCAATCGTCAAAGCTGCGGATGCCCGCCTCCTTCAACACTTGAGGCTGGAGATATTTCTGCATGATGTAGAGTTCCGTCATGGAATTTGACACCGGGGT
>CAJOIN010000253.1:2851-3537 GCA_905234515.1 uncultured Selenomonas sp. | reverse complement strand
ACGAGGCCTTTGTAATTTGTCTTCTCGTTGATGTACTGGCACTTGTCCATCAGGTCATTGGCCCGGACGGAATCAGAGGTGCCAATACCGGCCACGTTGTTCATCTTGGTAGCCACATATAGATTCTTGAAGTTGTGAGCCTCATCCACATAGAGCCTGTCAATGCCCAGCTCTTCAAAGTAGATTGGCATGTCATCCTTGTTCTTTTCCACTTCATCCTGTGCCTTTTCCAGCCGTTCCCTGGCTTTTTTCAGCATCAGCTCCACCTGCTTGATGGAATACTTGGAATCATCACTTCCCCGAAGTTCATCCAGCATATCCTCATATTCCCCTATACGCTGCTCCTGCAGGGCAATCCGGCGTTCCGGGGTAATGGGAATACGCTCAAACTGGGTATATCCCATGATAACCGCATCCCAGTTCTGGGTAGCTACCTTGGCCACAAAGGCCTTGCGATTTTTCTTCTCGAAGTCGCTTGGCTGGGCAACAAGGATTTTGGCCTTGGGGTAGAGCTTCATAAAGGCTGCCCCAGTCTGCTCAGTAAGGTGCTTGGGCACCACCATCAAGGCTTTCTGGGAAAGTCCGAGCCGTTTGGCTTCCATGGCAGAAGCTATCATTTCATAGGTCTTGCCCGCTCCTACCGCATGAGCAAAGAGGGTATTGCCGCCATAAAGCGTATGGGCAAT
>CAJOIN010000253.1:0-2747 GCA_905234515.1 uncultured Selenomonas sp. | reverse complement strand
GCTGTCACTTTGGCAGCTCTCTGCTCGTCCTTCATAATCCATTCGGAAAAAGCCCGCTTCAAGTCTTCCTGCTTCATCTGGGCTGCAGAGGTAGCTTCCGGGTTGATTACCCGCTTGCCATCAGGTGTGTCCTTGTAGACATGAGGCTGCTTGAGGTTCAAAGCCAGCTCGGCAAGGTTCAGGGCATTCACATCACTGGTGCCGTAAATCTGGTCAATCTTGGTATTGGAGAAACCGCCTTTGTTGTCGATATGCCACTTGCCGGAGGCCTGTGCATACTCGATTTTCAGCTTTCTGGCTTCGCTATAGGACAGGTCAAGCTCCTCTGCCAGAAAGTCCTTCACATACTGGATGGGGAGCCATGTAGCCCCAAGGGTCACCCGGATGTCCTCAGAGGGGATGTCAGCGGGCTTCACTTCCTCCAAAGCCTCTATATTGGCATCCATGTCCCGGAGCTTGTCATCATAGATACTCAGCTGCTCATGTTGGCGGCTGCTGATGAGGTCTTCCACCTGTTTGTCGTAGGCCTTCTTGTATGCTGGCCACCCCGTAATAACATCCCTCTTGCAGTCTTCCTTCCCCTGCTTATCCAGATGGACGTAATCGGCAGCAGTAAGCTTCTCATGCAGGTATTTGTAGTAGGGGACAAAATCCGGCTGGAAAAAGGAATCCACACTGACCTGGGGAGGCATGAACTCCAGCATATCCTTGATAGCTGCTCCGCCTTCATCATGGCTGGAAATACTCTTGATGCCATGCCTGAAAGCCTCCAGCACAAAGACCGGGTCATCCCTGTATTCCGAAGGGCAGTTGTAACCAATCTGCCGCATGGCTCCTGCCATGTGCAGCATGAATTCCCGGTCAGCCTTATGGTTCTCGTAGTATTCACGCTCATCACTTTTCAGTTCATACAAGCCGTAAATGGAACTCTTATACAAACTCCCTGCCCGGATGCGGCCATTGCCGGAACGTACATACTGCTGGGCGTCCTTCATGATGGCGTGGATTTTCTTCTCAAAATCATTCTCCGGGGCGTAATCCGGCTGCCAGTCGGGCATCATGATACCCGCTACAGCTAGTTCCTTGTCCAGCAACAACTTCTTGCGCTCTTCCTGCAAATGGTGGATTTTAGCCCGGACATTGCCGGAAAGATATTCATCGGCAATTTTGTAATCGCCATCCTTGTAATCTTGGAAGATGAGCTTCTTGTCCGTCAGTTCCCTGAGGATATCCGTTACATTGGCCTCCGGCATCAGGCTGGCCATGTAGCTGACATCCACCCTGCCCTTTTCCTGCATGGAGAAAGCCAAGGCATCCATGGCAGTCTCGGCCTTTTCCGGGGAGAAGATAGGCATGACTGTGCGAGCTGTGAAAATATCTGCTTTGCCAAGGAACACGCCGGTTTCTTCATCCACGTTTTCCAGAACTTCCATCAGGGGGCAGGTGGGGTCCTGCCTGAAGGTAGATAGCAATTCCGTGTCCCTGTAGATATGCCCGTAGTTCTTCACATGCTGGTCGTAGACCTTATTCAATGTGTCCTGCAGAGCAGACAGTTCTTCATTGGAGCAAGCATTAGTCTGGGCATCAAAGACATCCCGGACGGCATCCCGGATGTGGATAAGGGAAAGCACCCTCTTTTCCAGTTCCGGGGCTTTAGCCAGGACAGCGTTTATCTTCTTACGCCGTCCTGCGGTCAAATCTTCTTCTCCCCTAACTTCCCCCGAGACTTTCTTATCTTCCTGCTGGCTTACGATGGCATCCCTTACCAACTGCTGATGAAGATAGAGCTGGAAATCATGGGTTGCACCATAAACATCATGGTAGACCACCTTGCCATTCTCATAGGCATAGCCGTAACCGTTGCTGGCCTGTATGTTTTCCTGCACTGGCGGTTCCAAGGGTTCCTGGGCTTTTTCATAGCTGCCCTCAAAGTTTGCGATGGTCTCGGCGATTTTCTTGCCCAAATCCATGCCAGCTTCCGGCTCACAGGTAACCACATTACCATGAGGTCCAGAGGTCAAAGCCAGCTTCCCCAGTACATTTTCCGGGTGCTTGTCAAAATATCTGTTAATGGCCTTGTATTCAAGCTCCTTCGGTGAAGCAGTTTCCACCCAGCTATTGAAGTTATCATCTCCCCCCTGAGTAAAGCCCTGTTTGTCCTTGGTAATAGTCAAGGGCACTTCCCGCTTCTTCAAGATAAGAATATCCGAAGTGACACTGGTACCAGAGGCGTTGAAAGCCGTGTTAGGCAGACGGATAGCTCCTACCAGTTCAGCCTTGGCAGCAATATCCTCCCTTACCTTGGCAGACCTCTTGTCCATGGTGCCGGAGCTGGTCATGGCCACCACATAACCACCGGGACGCACTTCGTCCACCATCTTGCTGATGAAGTAGTCATGGATGTAGGGACGCTGCTTCTTGTAGCGTACATCGCTGGTGATACGGTATTCGCCAAAGGGTACGTTGCTGATGGCAAGGTCAAAGGAATTATCCGCATAAGTAGTACGCTCAAAGGGCTGATTGGAAATCTCTGCATCCGTGTAAATTTTGGAAGCAATCCGGGCAGTGATGGGGTCTATCTCCACACCGTGGATATTGCTGGCCTCCCTGATGCCCTCCGGCATATGCTCCAAGAACCTGCCGTTGCCACATGACGGCTCCAAGACATTGCCTCCGTCAAAGCCCCGCTTTTCCAGCCCTTCATAAATCCCCTTGATAAGCTCCGGCGGGGTAAAGTGGGCATTCAA
>CAJOIN010000252.1 GCA_905234515.1 uncultured Selenomonas sp. | reverse complement strand
AAACATGGACACCCTGCGACGGCTGTCAGAAAAGGCCATGCAAGACGCCCCGGATGTCCTGCTGCTGCCGGAGATGTGGGACATAGGCTTCTTCCCCCGGCCCGTGGAGGACTACACCGACAAAGACGGAACCGCCGCCCGGTCTGTGCTGTCAGAACTGGCCCGGGATTATAAGGTAAATATCGTAGGCGGCTCCGTGGCCAGGCTGGATAGTGCCACAGGGAAGATCTACAATACCTGCTATATCTTTGACCGTGAGGGCAGGGAGATTACCACCTACGACAAGGTGCACCTCTTCTCCCCCGGGGGCGAGGACAAGGTTTTCCAGCGGGGCAGCAGACTCTGCACCTTCGACCTGGAAGGCCACAAGTGCGGCCTGGCCATCTGCTATGACCTGCGCTTCGGCAGCTTCCTAAGCCAAGTAGCAGAAGATATCGAAGTCCTTTTCCTCCCCGCCGCCTGGCCCAAACTGAGGCAGAAGCACTGGGACGTGCTGACCCGGGCCAGAGCCATCGAGTACCAGATTTTCGTGGCAGCCGCCAACGGAGGGGCCGCAGCAGGCGAAAAGCATCCCCTGGCAGGACACTCCGCCATCTACGACCCCTGGGGGGAAATATTAGCGAAAGCCGGGGAAGAAGAAGAAATCATCACCGCCGAATTAGACTTCTCAGCCTTGAGGGAAGCAAGAGAAAAGATACCTGTGAGAAAGGACACTTGTATGCTATAATGTAAAAGCCGCCCCTTCCTTTAGAAAGGAGGTGAGTTCATTGACCCTTGAAGATTTTATTCTATCTGTTCTGGCAAGCCTTGTCGCTACCGTTATAGCTGACTTGGTGCGCAAATGGTTAGGCAAGCGGTAACCTAGCCTCTCACAACAAAAAAGCACCCCATAATAGGAGGGCCGTTACCACCTCCTGGGGTGCTTTTTTTGTTGTGAGTCAATGACCCTCGAAGATTTCTATGCTCTAATTATAACAGCAATCATCCTGTAAAATCAACAGCAAAATTTACACATTGAACAGGAAGTTGGTCACGTCTCCGTCCTGCATGACGTACTCTTTGCCCTCGGTGCGGACCTGGCCTTTTTCGCGGGCGGCGGCTACGGAGCCGGCGGCGATGAGGTCGTCGTAGCCCACGATTTCGGCACGGATGAAGCCGCGCTCGAAGTCCGTGTGAATCTTGCCGGCAGCCTTGGGAGCCGTGGTGCCCTTGGTCTTGGTGATGGTCCAGGCACGGCACTCGTCGGGGCCGGCAGTCAGGAAGGTCATGAGGCCCAAGAGGTCAAAGGCGCCCTTAATCAGCTTGTCCAGGCCGGACTCATCAAGGCCCAAATCAGCCAGAAACTCCTTGGCTTCGTCCTCGGGAAGCTCGGCAATCTCGCTTTCCACCTTGGCAGAGATGACAACCACCTCGGAGCCGTGCTGGGCAGCGAACTCACGGACCTTCTTCACATACTCGTTGGTCTCGTCAGCCTCGGCCACCTCATCCTCGGACACGTTGGCCACATAGAGGACGGGCTTCAGGGTCAAGAGGTTCATCTCTTTGATAAGCTCAAGCTCCTCCTCAGAGAGCCCCATGCCGCGAGCGGGCCTTCCTTCCTCAAGGGAAGCCTTGATGCGGCGAACCAGCTCGTCCTCAACCTTGGCCTCTTTGTTGCCGGACTTGGCCAGCTTGGCCAGGCGGGAAATGCGCTTCTCCACCACATCCAGGTCCGCCAGGCACAGCTCCGTCTGGATGATTTCAATATCGCGCAGAGGGTCAACGCCGCCCTCCACATGGGTGATATTGCCATCCTCAAAGCAGCGCACCACATGGGCCACTGCATCCACCTGCCGGATATGCTCCAGGAACTTGTTCCCCAGGCCCTCGCCCTGGCTGGCACCTTTCACCAGACCAGCGATGTCCACAAAGCGGACAGAGGCAGGAGTAGTCTTCTTGGAGTTATACATTTCATGCAGCACCCTCAGACGGTCATCAGGCACCGCCACCACGCCCACATTAGGCTCAATGGTGCAAAAGGGATAATTAGCCGCCTCAGCGCCAGCCTTAGTGATGGCATTAAAAAGAGTAGACTTGCCCACATTAGGCAGGCCAACAATACCTACTTCTAAATTGCTCATTTAATAAATCACCTTTATTGCCAAAGTAAAAACAATCCTGGTACTTTGGCGTCCATGGATGGACGCCCGCAGACCTAAGCCACGTGAAGTGGCGCCGGTCTGCAGTTTTCTTTTGGTTCGTTTTCTTTGCGCCAAAGAAAATGAACAGACGCAACTTACAAAGTACCGAAAATCCTGTCGCCAGCGTCACCCAGACCAGGCACAATATACCCATGTTCATTCAACTTCTCATCCACCGAAGCCACATAAACAGGCACATCAGGGTGCTCCTCATTAATCACCTTCACACCCTCAGGAGCAGCCACCAGGCACATGAGAATAATGGACTGGGCCCCCTTCTCCTTCAGCAGGGTAAGGGCCGCAGAAGCGCTGCCGCCGGTAGCCAGCATGGGGTCCACCACAATCAGGGTGCGCTCTGCCACATCGTTGGGCAGCTTGCAGTAATACTCCACCGGCTTCAGGGTCTCAGGGTCGCGGTACATGCCCACATGGCCCACACGGGCAGCGGGAATCATGTTCACCACACCGCTGAGCATGCCCAGGCCGGCGCGGAGGATGGGCACCACGCCTACCTTCTTGCCTGCCAGCACCTTGGACTTGCACTTGGCCACAGGAGTCTCAATATCCACTTCCTTCAGGGGGAAGTCACGGGTAATCTCATAGGCCATGAACATGGAGATTTCCTCCAGCAGCTCACGGAAGTCCTTGGTGCCCGTGTCCTTCTGGCGCATCAGGGTCAGCTTGTGCTGAATGAGGGGGTGGTCGATGACGTTGACTTTCAGATCTGACATGACTTATCTCCTTTATCTCTAAAGAAACTTAACGATTTTTATCTTATCTATAATAGCACGAAAGGACAGCTGACGCAATGATTTGCGACAGCTGTCCTTTTTGTTATGCCACCTCATCCACCGTCTCCGACGGTCCCCCTTCCCCTCAAGGGGAAGGCAGGAGAAGGCTTTTATTTTTTCTCTGCCAAAGCCAGTGCCAATTCTGCATTCCTGGCGGCCTTTTCCCTCAGCTCAGAGAGCAGGGCCCCATTGCGCTTCTTGAAGGTGACCTTGTCGTTCCACTTGCGGCGGATTTCTGCCAGCAGAACATCTGCCGTAAGGCTTTCCAAATCCCCCACCGGCTGCTCGCCTATGGAGGACAGGAAGCGGTCAATCTTGGGGTCATAGGAAATGCCTATCATGGGCACCCCCATGACGCCGGCAAAAATCAAGGCATGGAGCCGGATGCCCAGCATCAGGTCCATATTCCCCACCAGGGAGAGGAACTCGCTGGTGGTGTACTCATCCTCCAGCACCGTGCACTTTTCTTCCGTCAGGGCCGCAATGCTCTGGGCTGCCCGCACATCCTCGGGATACTGCATGGGCAGGAACACTACCCTGGCCCCCATTTCCCTCACTATGGCGTCACTGGCCTTGGCCAGTTCCTCCTTGAAGTGATGGCAGCCCTGCCAGTCACGGACAGAGATGCCCACCACAGGGCAAGCTCCCTCTGCATGGTATTTCTTGAAGATGGCCCGGCCGGCCTCCTTGTCCACAGGATGGATGGCCAGCACCGGGTCGGCGGTGCACTCGATGGCAGGACGGGTAATGCCCAGGCTCTCCAGCTCGCCCAAGGAGCCCCGGTCCCGGACGGTGATAAGGTCCACCCGGTTGGCAATATGGCGCATAATCCGGCGGGCCACCCTGCCCCTGATGGGGCCAATGCCCTGGGCATAAAGCATTACCCTGGTGCCCAGTATTTCCGCCATTTTAATGATGCCAGGTAGTAGTAAAGGCTCCTGCGGCTGGTGACATTCTGCAAAAGGCTGCCGCCGCCGCTGATAAGAAGGTCCGCCCCCTGAAGAGCACTATAGATGGCAGGCATATCCAGCCAGGAAATGGCCTTTACGCCATGGCGCTGTGCCGTGTCTTGGGGTGCTGCCGAAATGACGGTGATATGAAGTTCTGGTTCCAGGTCACCAAGCACCTCGAGCATAGCCGCAAGCATGGCTTCATCGCCTGCGTTCTTCGAGCCATAGTATCCTGAGATGACAATCCTGCTCATCAGTCTTTTTTACTCCCCTCCTGATTTGCTTTGGCGGCACGAGCCATAAGGGCCTGCCAGATTTCAACCAGCACCATAGCCAGGGCGCCGACTGCAGCGCCCAGCACTATGCCGCCAATGCCGCGCACAAAGGACATATAAATAGGCGTGCGCATATGGGCAAAGGTCTCCACCATGGAGCCCTGCCCGATGGTGGCCACCAGCACCAGGCAGAAAAACACCATGGTGGGCCACTTTTTCATAAAGGCCATAGCCGCCAGCATAAAGGCGGGGTGGCCAATCATCAATTCCTTGGTACGAGGACGGGCATAGAGAGCCTTCTCCAAAAAGGCCCTGAACTGCAGCTCAGCCCCGGACACAGGCATGCCTGAGGTATGGCCGCTGCGGGCCACAAAGACCACGCCAGCCACCAGCACAAAGAACAGCCCCACCAAAGTCTTGATCTTCACGGGCATGTCCAGAATCTTCTTCACCTGGGCTGCCACACCGTCGCAGTCGTCCATCTTGCCGTCGAAAATGTCGAAGCGCTGCAGGAAGGCCACGGCCACCAGAATAATGGGCAGCACAAAGGTCAGCTTGATGCCGCGGAAGATGTTGAATTCAAGGAAATACTCTGTATCAGCCAGGGAACCGGAAAGATAAGCCGCTCCAATGTAGGAGCAGGCCCCGGTCACCAAGAGGGCTGCCGCCCCGGTCACGATCATGCGGGGCAGGGAAATCTTCTCCGGCAGCTGGCGTCCCCGCACAAAGTCCAGCAGATAGATGACTGCCAGGGACGGGAAGACGTTGGCACTGGCCAAGGCAGCCAGCACCCGGATTTTCGAACCGCTGCCCATAAGCACCGGACCTGCGGCCAGCAGAGCGAAGATGGCAAAGAGAATATACTGCCACTTGCGGCTCCTGTTCAGGGCGGGAATGACCAGGGACAGATAAAGCACCCCGGCCGCCGCCACACCAGCCATGATCAGGGCC
>CAJOIN010000251.1 GCA_905234515.1 uncultured Selenomonas sp. | reverse complement strand
AAAAATTTGAAAAAGATGACAAGCACAATACAGTCAGCCCAATGACCACAAGCCAACTCCGAAGATTTTTTGGAGAAGTAAAAAGAATCGAAAACGATTTTGAAAAGAACAAAGAAGATGTCCACATGCTTAGACCGATGTTAGCATACGCAGCGGGTCGCGACAAACGAACAAAAGTTAAGGATTTCGAATCCGCTATGAGCATTGCTATTGAGGCTATCGGACAAAATGAGAAAAACTTTTCAAGATTCGTCAAACTTTTTGAATCAGTAGTCGCGTACCACAAGTTCTATGGCGGCAAAGTGCCTGCCTGTGGCCCGATGACCGAGATGGAGCAGGAGGTTGTAAAAGAGATGGCTGCCATGATATTAAGATATGTCGCTCATGACATTAACCGATTCAGCGCACAGCATTTAGTTGATGATTTAATCTCCGAAGGAATAGATCCTTTATTAGAAGATATTCTCAAGCCCTAAATCTTCACTCTTACTTAAGAAATAGATCACTTGACCAAAAGAATGCTGTAAATAATAAAGAATTATTATCATGCCATCGCTATCATCTTTTCAATAAGCTCTCGCAATAGAGATAGCTTTCTGTAATCAGATATGGAGGGAGAACAATGAAAGCAGTCATTTATGCCCGCTATTCTTCCGATAACCAGCGCGAAGAAAGCATTGAGGGCCAGCTGCGTGAATGTACGGCCTTTGCGGAGAAGAATGACATCACGGTTCTCCGGCACTACATTGACCGTGCTTATTCAGCCAAGACAGACAACCGCCCGGAATTCCAGCACATGATCAAGGACAGCAGCAAGCACCTGTTCGATATGGTGATTGTCTGGAAGCTGGATCGGTTCTCCCGGAACCGTTATGACAGCGCCAGGTACAAGACGCTGCTAAAACGCAATGGCGTCAAAGTCGTATCAGCTACTGAGGTCATTTCCGAAGGCGCGGAGGGCATCATCCTGGAATCGGTGCTGGAGGGGTTCGCTGAGTATTATTCGGCTGACCTGGCGGAAAAGGTGGGCGTGACCAGGGCCACCATCAGCAATATGCTCCAGCGCATGGAGCGGGACGGCCTGGTGACGCTGGAGGCGGACAAGGAAGATGCCCGCAGCAAAAAGGTCAGGCTCACCCAGGCTGGCAATGCCTTTATGCAGAAGGTGCTGCCCCCCCACTATCTCAGGGTCAGCAAGCTGATGGAAAGGCTCACCGGAGAGGAGCAGCGGCAGGTCATTGAGCTGCTGCACAAGCTGACGGATGAGGGGACTGCCCCTGCCGGGGAAGCGGAATTATGCTTTGCAATGTAATTGGAGGAAAGAGAGAATGAACAGCAAGGAGAAAGCCAAAAAGGTAGGGCTGCTTTTCATAGCCCTGCTTATCATAGGCGGCATTGCCCTTATGTACACGGGCAATGATGCCATTGTCCAGGGTGCCAGCAAGAAAGAGGGCATCCTCACTGCCGAGCAGGTGAAGATGTCCTTCGACTCTTTCAGCGGCAGGCTCATCAATGAGGCTGTGAAGGAAGGGGATTTCGTCAAGAAAGGCGATATCATCATGGAGCTGGACTCCACCGACACAGATCTGGCCATTGAAAAGCTCAAGGCCCAGATTGCCCAGATGGAGGCCCAGATAAACTCCACCTCCGGCACCATGGGCATCAATTTCAACAAGGCCACTACCGACGAGACCCAGAGCTTCCGCCAGATTGACCAGCAGCGGGCAGCGGTGTCCAGCGCCCAGGCCACCCTGAAAAACGCCCAAATCAACTACAACCGTACCGCAGCCCTTGTGGAAGCGGGGGCCGTGGCAAGATCCCAGCTTGATGATGCCACCATGAACCTTTCCGTGGCACAGGAAGCTGTACAGGCCCAGCAGCAGGCCCTGCAGAGCCTTTTGGGCGGGGCTGCGGACAGTGGCAATACAGACAGCATCGCTCTCCCCACCATCGCCAATGAGCGGGATGCGGCCTCCAATATGGCCAATGATGTGGAGGCCCTGCGCCAGCAAAAGGCCCAGCTGGAAGTACAGCTCAAAGAGCTGATGGTGGCCAAGGAGCGCCTGACCCTCCGGGCTCCCGAGGACGGCAAGATTCTGAAGGTGCTGGCCAAGGAAGGGGAAATGATCTCCCCCTCCACTCCCGTGGTGCTCCTGGAGAGCAGGCGCAGCTACTATGATATCTATGTCAGCGAGGAACAGGCGGTGCATATCGCCGAAGGTGACGAAATGACAGGGCATACCGTGGCGGGGGACAAGCAGGTGAAGGGCACCGTGCGGCTTCTGGCCAAGGCTCCCGGCTTTGCGGATCTCAAGCAGTCCAGGGAAAAGGGCCAGGCGGATCTCACCGCCTTCCAGGTACGCATTTACATCGAACCCCAGGAAGGAATTATTCCTGGGATGACCATCGGGGTGAAAGACAGTGAATTCACTAAGAGATGAGGTAAAGTTCCTCTTTTCCGGCCAGGGCATGCCCTACGAGAAAGTCTGCCTGATGGTGGCCATGGTGATTTCCGTGATTCTCTCGGTGCTGCTCTCCGGCAACTTCGCCAGGGATGCGGAGGTGGCGGTGATAGATCTGGACAACTCTGCCTACACCAGGGAGCTGATCAACCGCATAGATGCCTCGGAGTACATGAAGGTCACGGCAGTCATCAACAGCCCTGCCGACCCCAGGGAGCTCATGTACCGTGACCAGGCCTATGCAGTAGTGTACTTCCCCAGAGACCTGGAAAAGGATCGCTACACGGGCGCAGCCGCAAATATCGGCGTCTTCTACGACAACACCAACTCGGC
>CAJOIN010000250.1 GCA_905234515.1 uncultured Selenomonas sp. | reverse complement strand
CAAAATCTCCCCATTTCCAATGCCTTCTTCCCTTGTAATTCAAATCATATTTTACCTATTCTCTCAAGACATCACCAATACCTTCATTTAATGTGTCAAAAAAATAGTGTGTTTTTCATGGCCACCATGACCCAAAGCCTCAACCTTCGCGTGGATGCAGAATGACTGTCTTAGCCATGCTGCTTTTTGCTTCTACCATTCTACTATTATTTGTGGTAGAATGGTAGAAGAATAGACGAACGGAGGCGATACGTATGAAATTCAAGGAAAGCTCCACCCTTGAACTGAAGCAAATAATAGTGCCAGACATCAAGAAGGAAATAATTGCCTTTGCCAATAGTAATGGCGGAACCATCTATGTAGGCATCGCTGATAATGGTGATATCATTGGTCTTGAAGATACCGACCAGGCCATGCTACAGGTCACCAGTATGGTGCACGATGCCATCAAGCCTGATGTCACCATGTTTGTAGACCTTGACATTATAGAACTCGAGCAGAAGTCCGTACTGAAAATAACTGTACAGAAAGGTACACATGCCCCATATTACCTGCAAAGCAAAGGTATCCGCCCTGAAGGTGTCTTTATACGGCATGGTGCTGCTTCTATCCCCGCCTCCACAGATACCATACGCGCTATGATTATCTCTAGTGATGGCGAAAGCTATGAAACTCGCCGTTCCTTACGACAGGAATTGACCTTTACTTCCATGAAGAAACTCTTTGCACAAAAGAAAACAAAGCTGGAAGAGCAGCAATTCATGACCTTGGGGCTAAAGACCCGTGACGGCATCTTCACCAACCTGGCCCTGCTCCTTTCTGAAGAATGCCCTCATGAGCTGAAAATCGCTGTCTTTGCTGGCACCAGCAAAACTTCGCCCTTCCAGAATCGGCGCGAGTTCAGCGGCTCTCTGCTAACCCAAATGAACGAAGCCTATGCCATGCTGGAGCAATACAATCAGTTGGGAGCAAGCTTCAACGGCCTCATGCGCTCCGACCAGCGAGACTACCCTGAGACAGCCCTGCGGGAGGCCCTGCTTAACTGCGTAGTGCACAGGGAGTATTCCTACAGTGGCAGTACTCTCATAAACATCTTCCAGGACCGCATAGAGTTCGTTTCCTTCGGCGGTCTGGTTCAGGGCCTCAACCTCGAAGACCTGAAACTTGGCGTATCCGAGTGCCGCAATGAAAAGATGGCTGCCATTTTCTACCGCCTGAAACTCATTGAAGCCTATGGCACTGGCATTCCAAAAATCTACGAAAGCTATCAAGGCTCCAGGCTGGAGCCAAAGCTTGAAGCCAGCGACCACGCCTTCCGCATCACCCTGCCCAATAGGAATTTCAAAACCGACCAATCCTCCCCCTTTGCCCAAGCAAATAACCATCCACTAATTGCAGCCCTATCCGACAAAGAAACCTTCACCAGACAGGATGTGCAGGATGCCATGGGCGTGTCCCGCAGCCAGGCTAACAATCTTATCAAGGAACTGGTGGATAGCGGCAAGCTGGTGGCTATGGGGGCGGGGAAAAATCGGCATTATGCTCAGTCTAAAAGTTAAACAGGATGGAGGTTTCACAATGAGCAATAATGATAACTACGGAAAAAGATGGACACGCGACGAAACAATCCTTGCATTATCTTTTTATTACGAAACGCCCTATGGAAAAATAAACAGAAGCAATAAGTATTTACAATCCATGGCGGATTTAATGCAAAGGTCATTATCTTCATTAATTATGAAGATGGTTAACCTTGCTTCTTTGGACGAAAGTTTGCTACGTAGAGGAGTTACCTCTCTGCCTCACAGCAGCAAATTAGATAAAGATGTATGGTCTGAATTTAAGGGAAAATATGAATATCTCCTGCTTGAAAAAGAACGGATATTTTCTTCTTATAACACCTCCATCGAACTGATGAATCCCAAAATAAAACATTTACCCCCAACAATCGATCTCAAATCCTATACTCCCGAAGAAAGAATTGTCCTCGTACGCAAAGGGCAGGATTTTTTCCGTAAAGCTGTTCTAAGTGCATATGGGGAACGGTGCTGCATGACAGGTATTGCCATTCCAGAACTTTTACAAGCCTGCCATATAATGCCATACAACAAGTGCAAAAATATCAATGACCGCCTTAATCCTTCTAACGGTATATGCCTAAATTATTTAACACACAAGGCCTTTGACCTGGGTTTTATAAGTATCCATAAAGACACTAAAACCATAATGGTATCCAACTGCCCAAAAAAACATCCACGTATTGATAAAACTACCAAGAACTGGTTGCTCTTCTTAGAAAATAAATCTATCAATTATCCTGAAAGAAAGAGATAATCAGGTCGGGGAAGGATGACCCGTGGTGAGATCTTCAGCCCCTCGGGGCTTTAGAATAATCATGGAGAGTTTGATCCTGGCTCAGAACGAACGCTGGCGGCGCGTCTTAAGCAGGCAAGTCGGGCGGCAACCTGCCTTCGGGCAGGCTAGAGCGGCGGACTGGTGAGTAACGCGTAGATGACGCACCTCCTTGACGGGGATAGCCTGTGGAAACACAGGGTAATACCGGATAAGGTCACTTGTGTTGGAGACAAGTGAGGAAAGGGGCATTTGCCCCGCGAGAAGAGCGGTCTGCGACCCATCAGCTAGACGGCGGTGTAACGGACCACCGTGGCGATGACGGGTACCCGGACTGAGAGGTTGGCCGGGCACATTGGGACTGAGATACGGCCCAGACTCCTACGGGAGGCAGCAGCTAAGAATATTCCGCAATGCGCGAAAGCGTGACGGAGCGACGCCGCGT
>CAJOIN010000249.1 GCA_905234515.1 uncultured Selenomonas sp. | reverse complement strand
AACACTTTTGACAAAAAGAAGATACAGAGGGCAGATGCTGTGGTGTTCAAGACGGACTACCTTTCCCATAAGCAGTGGTATGCCATCCGTGACTATGCCAAGAAATGCGGGCGCAAGATAATCTATTGCCGCAACAACATCCCCATGCTGTTTGCGCAGATTGAGAAGGCATTGAAGTAAAGGGACCGGTGATGCAGCTTATCTGCAAGGCCAAGGCGGGCTAAGGGGAAGCAAAGTGACAAGAGGAGAGACCGGATGATAACCGAAACTGAACTAAAGACCGGAGTTGTCTTTGGAGACCGGGAAAATCAGGAATATGTGTATATGCCCGGAAGCGAGATCGGCTTGGAAAAGCCCATGTGCGTCTATGAGAACTGTGGCAAGAGGCTGGATGTGGATTTGCCGGAAGCATTGCGGCTTATCAGGGTGCGGTCGCTGAGGCATGTAAAGCATCCTGTGTTTGGGATGAGCTCGTGCTGAGATTTTAAGAGACTGTTTGGCTGGAACAGAAAAATACCTTGCCGGAAATCGAAATCTGGCAAGGCATTGGCGTTTGCAGTATTTCAGTAGGGGAAGGGCTGGGAGGTCAGCTGATCCCATAGGAATATATCAGATGATAATGCCGAGCCATTTCCAATAGGTGGCTGACAGCAGCAATATAAGGCTGTAGGCTATAAGGGTCAGGGGAAGGCCGGTCTTGATGAAGGTCTTGGCTTCGAAGGTTTCTGTGCCGAAGGCCACCATGTTCTGGGGTGCATTCACCGGAAGGATGAAGCCAAAGCAGATGACATATTGCAGGATAAGTGTCATGCCAACCACATTCAGTTGGGAATATTCGGCTGCTCCCTGCAGCACAGATATGACAATAGGAATCATGGCCGCCGCCAGGGCTGTGGCACTGGCAAAGCCCAGATGTATCACAATAAGGAACAAGGCCAGCACGGCAATGATCATAAAGGCAGTGGTATGGTAAAGCCCGAAAGCATCTACTATGACATGAGCCACCCAGGCAGCGGCCTTGGTGGAGAGGACTGCGGAGCCGAGGCTGATGCCCACGCCAAACAGCACCAGGGTTCCCCAGCCAATCTTTGCCTGGGCCTCTTTCCAGTTCATGATGCCTATGCCTGGCAGCATCATAATGGTGATGGCGGCCATGGTAGTGGAGGAAGTATCGAAGTTATGTAGAATCTTTTCAGTAGACCATAAGAAAAGAAGCAGCAGGGATATGGCCATCAGCTTCTTCTCGCTGAGTGTCATGGGGCCCAAGGCTTTCAGCTCCTTGGCAACGGTTTCCTGTCCGCCCTCAATCTCATCCATCTCCGGCGGTACCAGCTTCAATAAGAGGAAATAAAGTACTACACTCATGATGACGGCAAAGGGGGCTGCGGTTATGAACCAGTCCAGCCAGCTGATGGAGGTGCCAAGCTGCTTTTCTATGAAATCAAGGGCAATCATGTTCTGGGCAGCAGCTGTTTTTATGCCCACGTTCCAGATGCTGTCTGCCTGAGCAATGGCTATCATCATCACTGCTGAGAACCGGCTTTTCAGCGGTACGCCGAAGGCTGCTATGATGCCCATGACGATGGGAACCATGCAGGATACCCGTGCAGTGGTGCTGGGGACAAAGAAGCTGAGAATGAAGCCTACCAGGATGACACCCGCCAGCACGTTTTTGGTCTTGGCTCCTATCTTGGATAAAATGAAGAGGGCCAGGCGTTTGTCGAGGCCGGTTTTCATCATAGCAGCAGAGATGAACAGGGCAGCACCTACCAGGGCAAGGGCTGGGCTGGAGAAGCCAGACATGGCCATTTTCAAGGCAGCGGACGTGCCTAGCACCTTGTCTGGATTCATCATGTTGGGAGCAGTGCCCAGCAGGAAGGACATAAGGGAAATGATGATGGCAGCTGAGACCGGATAGGACACAGTTTCAAACATCCAGATGACAACTGAGAAAAACAGGACGGCCAGCATGCGGTGCCCTGCTGTGGACAGCTCCGGCGGGGTAGGCAGAAATAGTATCAGCAGAAGTGTCAGAAATCCAAAGGGGAGTCCAATTTTTTTCCTCATAAACGACATCCTTTCAGCAAAAAGGGTACATTATATTATGGAACCCGCTGGTTCCCATAACATGATGTACCCCTTTGTACAAATAATATGCTGTTTTATATATGGCATACATAACTAAAAATCATATTACTCTATCTTGAGAAAATTGTCAACAGCAAATGGAAACTTGTAAACCGGGGTGACTGATTGGGAGGAAATCAAGAAGCTGGAGAAGGCTGGCCGGGAATGGGAGGAGGATTATCTGCCTGATGCGTTGAAGGAGGGCATGAGCCTGATTGAACAGGCGGCCAGGAGGAAAGGGTTAGGGGTCGTGGATTACTAACCACTTGAACATCTGCCAGGCAATTCCAATATTATTCCGTAGAAGCGATAGATACTATGTAAGGAACATAATGAAGCGAATTTTTGCTACCATTTGGGGGAATAAGGATGGAGAGGGATGTCAGATCGGGATTGACAGTATGGAAGATTTGCTTTATAATACATATCAGTTAAGTAGGTGAAATAATCATGGGGGTGCTGCTTATGAGTCATCAGCTTTGGAATTTGCTTGCGGAGTTGAAATCAGAGAAATATGAATGGGTAGACCTGTCGCATCCGCTGAATAACAACAGCCCATATTGGGCTGGAATACCTGATGGTTCGGTGGAGCTGGGAAAAACTGTATAAAATAACACAAACAATTCCATTTACAATAAACTATGTAAAAGATAATTCATTAAACCAAGGAACTGAAGAAATAATACAATACG
>CAJOIN010000248.1 GCA_905234515.1 uncultured Selenomonas sp. | reverse complement strand
CAACCGATGTTTGTTTCAAACATTTCTGTTTGACTAACATCTGGCTTGAATCATGTTGCATGATTCGTTTTGCATTGTTTAGTTTTCAAGGAACAACTTGATTTCTCAAGCGCCGCTCCGCCAAAGGTGGAAGCGATTCACAAAACGCTGAAGCGTTTGTTCTCTGCTTCTCTTGAAGCGACTTGTTTATTATATCTTGTCTCTTTTGGAGTGTCAAGCACTTTTTAAAATTCTTTTTTCAAGTTTTTCTTTGCCAATCAAGGCTTTCAAAACTTAAGAATTTCAAGCTTCATGCCTGCGCTCTCTGTCAGCGACTTGTATTATGATACACGTCCTCGAAGCATCTGTCAACACCTTTTTTGAAAAAAGTTTAGTTTTTTGTAGTTGTGCTGTTTGCTTTCTTTGAGAGTATCGTCTGTTCATTTTCTTTGGCGCAAAGAAAACGAACCAAAAGAGTAAACATGCCGGTGGCATGTTTACGCGGCATTGCATTTCCTCCTAGAATGTAATCACTCCAGTGCCCATGGGCGCTGGAGTGGTGATAGTTACATTATTCTCCTGCCGGCACCAGAATCAGGCACGCGGGCAGGTTGGAGGCTCCTGGCGGGGAGAACTCGAAGTAAGTGGGCACGGAGTTGTCATAGCTGCCCAGGTCGGCCAGCTCCAGATGGCTGCCGAAAAGGGCTATGCCCTCCGACCTTGCCTGGGACACCTGCTCCGGCTCCGGGGCCGTCTGGTCCCCGAAGTAGATGCGGCCCGCAGGGGTCTCTATACGCTTCGTGTAGGGGCTGTGATCCCGGCGCACGGTCATGGCGCCAGCGTAGGTGCCCCCAAGGGGAGAGAGATAGTACTGCACCCTGGAGGTTTCACCCTTCACGGGAATGGCAATCTTGTAGTTGATGCCGTAGTTGCCGTAGTTCACCGTCGTTGTGCCGTCGGTGGCATCCACACCTATTTTGTATTTGTCCAGCTTGTCATCTGCCAGCATCACATAGACAATGCCGTCCGTAGCAGGGTCATACTCCCGGGCAGAGGTAACCTCCCTGTCCATGCCCTGGAAGGTGCCACGGAGAGCCACAGAGTCCCTAGGCAGGACTTTTGCGCCATCGACAAAGGTCAGAGGATTCACCCCTGCCGGATACATGATGACAGAGGCCTTCACAGGATTGTCTGTCTTGAAATCATATACACCATAAACCAGCTGTCCCGGCTGCAGGACGATTTCATCCATGCTGGCCTGGAGCAGGCGCTTCTTATCCTTCATCACCAAAATCAAGTCATTTTTCTTTTCGCCAAAATACTGGTTCTGGGTGGTCTTGCCCACCCAAAGATAGTCATCGCTGGGCCAGGCAGTGCCCCCACGGGTCACCCGCACCATGGTAGCCTTGGCCTTGGGATTGGCATTTTCCAAAACAACTGCCACCTTCTGGGGCACCTGAGTGTTATTCAGATGGTAGTAAAGCACCCGCACATTGCCGTTTACTATATCCTGATATAGTATGCCAGGCCTGTCCACATACTCGGGGCTGTCAGAAAAGAGCAGGGTCCCCCCTGTGTCCTTGGTCTGCACTTCCCACCTGTGCATGGTGTTGCTGCTGACTTTTACAGCCCTGGCTTCTGTGTGGACAGCTTCCCTTTGTGCTTTTGCCAGGGGCCTCTCCGTATTTATCTTCTGCCCTGCATTGCCCATGCGCGCCTCCTCAGTCTGCCGCACCTTTCTTTCCGTATGTACTACCGTGGCAGCCTCCTGCTTGCTTTTATGATGGCGCGCCTCCGCCCCCAGGGGCAAAGACATTACCGTCACAGCCGCCAAAAAGCCTGCCAAAATCTTTCCTTTCAAGGTCATTGTACTGCTTCTTTCTCCTATACTGCTACTGTCAAAAAACTGCGTTTAACTGCTCACTCTGCAGCCCTATGCTGCATGATTCCCAGCCTGGTCATAAGCTCTGCCTTCCAAAGGCGCAGCTTGAACTCCCAAAGGCCAAAACGGGGACGAGGTATATTGACCCGCTGCAGCAGATAGGGATCTGTCTGCATATTGTTGAGGCCGGCATCCCCCGTTACTGCCGCCAAATACTCGTTTTTCCGCAAGAGCTCCGGCAGCTCCTCATCATAAGCCCCGTTGGGGTAGGAAAAGCTGAACACCGTCTTCAGCCCGTTCCACTCCATGAGCAGCTTGGAAAGCCGCAGCTCGTCATCCCGCATCTGGGGCTCCAGGGTTGTCAAAGGCTGGTGGTTGGCAGTATGGCTCCCCAGCTCTATGCCCCGCTTCTCCATATCCCTGAGCTGGTCCCAGGTCAGATAGCCGGGGCGCCCGATATCGTTGGTGACCATAAAGACCACCGCCTTCATGCCCCGCTCCTCCAGCAGAGGCAGCAAGGTCTGGTAGTTGTCATCATAGCCGTCATCAAAGGTTAGCACCACGGGCTTTTCAGGCATAGTAAACTTGCCTTTCTTCGCCTTCATGTATTCCAGCAGGGTGACGGTCGTATAGCCTTCAGACTGGAGATAGTCCAGTTGTTCCTTGAATTCCTCCACAGGCACAGCATATTCCCGTGCATCCTCTGGAGCCTCATCCCTTACCATATGGTACTCCAGAATGGGAAAGCCCTCCGGCTTCGGCGCCATAGCGCACCAAAGCGCCAGCCCGCCCACCAGCAGGCACAGCAAAAGAAGCAGTCCCCCGGCCGCTTTGGCAGCCTTGCTTATCCAGGAGCTGCCCCCTTGTTTCCTATCCAAATTCAAACTGTATCCTTCTTTCCAATTTCTTCTGCCAGAGCCTTCAGTTTCCTCATGCGGTGGTTGATGCCAGATTTGCTGACCCCCAGCA
>CAJOIN010000247.1:2879-5066 GCA_905234515.1 uncultured Selenomonas sp. | reverse complement strand
GTGACCAGTACCTATATCCTTCAGGCACCTGAAGGCTTCCAGATGGCATCCTCCATTACCTATCCCATAGGCATTATCTTTGCCATCTGCTGTGTAGTGCTCTTTGCCAAATCAACTGTGATGAAAGGGCATTGAGGGCGCTTGTTTTGCAGTTATGCCCGGCCATTTTAAAAAGGTGGCCGGGCTTTTTAAAAAAATAAAGGAGGGATGGTTATGCGCAGTTTTATGGACCAGGATTTTATGCTGCAGACAGAGACGGCCAAATCGCTTTACCACAAGTATGCAGAGCATTTGCCCATCATAGACTATCACAGTCATCTGTCAGCCAAAGAAATAGCAGAGGACAGGCAGTATAACAATCTCACCGAAGCATGGCTGGATAACGATCCTTACAAGTGGCGCCTTATGCGCACCGCTGGTATTGAGGAAAAGTACATCACGGGGAAAAATACGGACCCCTATGAAAGATTCCTTAAATTTGCCGAGGTCCTGCCCAGGGCGGCAGGCAACCCGGTCTATCACTGGTCCCACCTGGAACTTAAGAGATTCTTTGGGGAAAATGGACTGCTGGCACCCGAGACTGCCCAGAAAATCTGGGACAACTGCAATGAGCAGCTCAAGGGGCCGGGCTTTTCCATGCGGGGAGTGCTGACCCAGGCTGGGGTGGAGGTGCTTTGCACCACCAATGACCCCACCGAGGATTTGCGCTGGCATAAAAAACTTTCGGAGGATGTGGACTGCAGCCTGCAGGTGCTGCCCACCATGCGCCTTGATTATGTCCTGCGCATAGAACATCCCCAGTGGTGCAACTATATCCAGCATGAGCTGGCCGTGGCTGCCGGGGCAGAGGATGTGGCCACCATGCAGGATGTGCGGGAAATTCTCAAGAAGCGCATCAATTACTTTGAGAAATGCGGCTGCCGGGCGGCTGATATTGTGCTGGATAACATGTACTACGCCACAGCCGAGGAATATGAGCTTGATGATATTGTGGGCAGGACCCTGGGAGAGCGAGGCAACCCTGACCGTCATCAGGCGGAGCAGTTCAAGACGGCCGTGCTCATGTTCATGGCCAAGGAATGTGCCAAACGGGGCTGGGTCATGCAGGTTCGCTTCTCAGCCTTGCGAAGTGTCAACTCCAGGATGGCGGACAAGCTGGGCATAGAGGCCGGCTGCGACGGCATGGGGGACCATGCCTTTGCTGAGGTGCTGGCAGGGCTCCTGAATGACCTGAACAATCGCTGCATACTGCCCCGCATGATTATCTACTCCCTTAATCCCGCTGACCAGGCGGTGATTGGCTCTATCCTGGGGGCTTTCCAGGAAAGCATTGAGAACCAGGAAGGGGAGGGAATCCGCGGCAGGCTTCAGCAGGGCACTGCCTGCTGGTTCAACGATGCCAAGCGGGGGTTGGAACGTCAGCTTATCACCGTCAGCTCCTTGTCGGTGCTGGGGGAGGATATAGGTATGCTGGCAGATGCCAGAAATCCCTTCTCCCTTTCCCGCCACGAGTATTACCGCCGGATTCTCTGCAACTTTATCGGCAATATGGTGGAGAATGGGGAGTATCTGGCTGATAGCGGCAGGTTGGGGCAGATGGTGAGAGATATTTGTTATGCCAATGCATTAAGGTATTTTGGGTTCCGGATTTAAGGGGAATTTGCGGTGTTCATTTTCTTTGAAAACGAACCAAAAGAAACAGCGAGCCTGTGGCCCATCACGGGCCTTAAGCTCGCGGCGCCCATCCTTGGGCGCAGGGAGACGGAGACGAGTTGCATAAGGAGGGAAAATAATGCCTAAGAAGACAAGTCAGGAAAAGGATACACAGGGTGTGGAGTCTAATGAGAAAGCTTTGAAATTCCAGTCTTTCCTGGTGGACAACAACATCAATGTGTTCAGTACGGAATCTCTTGATGATGAATACCAGTCGGTGCTTTTCCGTTCCCGCATTGAGGTGCGGGGGCAGATGCTGCCTATGGTCATCATTATCGACAAGAGTGTTTTCACCATTATCCGCACCCAGATCGTCACCGGCATTGAAGAGGCACAGGCGGATAAGCTGAAGGCCTATCTCAACGACTTGAACAGGGATTACAAGATCTTCAAGTATTACCTCCGGGAGGATGGCAATGTTTACTTGGATATCTGCCTGCCCTTTGTGGATGAAAGCTTCGACAGCCAGATGGT
>CAJOIN010000247.1:0-2839 GCA_905234515.1 uncultured Selenomonas sp. | reverse complement strand
ATGGCCTTTGTCTGGGCCAAGGATGAAAAGGCGGAGAAGAAGAAAAAGTAAGGATGTCTGGCTTTGAGCCTTCCCTGTAGGGGGAAGGCTTATTTCTTCACGGAAAGGAGGGCGCCTATGGAAATACGGGACAGGGGGCTGGAGGGCTTGGACGTTTCCCGCCCTTTGCGCAAGGCGGGGTTCAAGGCCCAGCAGAAATTCCGCTTGAAACCAACCCAGACCATCTTGCTGAGCTTTGTGCTGATGATTGGCATAGGCACCCTGCTGCTGATGCTGCCTATAAGCTCTGCCAAGGGGGAGAGCCTGCCCTTTATGGATGCGCTCTTTGTCTCCACTTCCGCTTCCTGTGTCACGGGTCTTACAGTGGTGGATGTGAAAAATGACCTGAGCTTTTTTGGTAAATGCGTACTGCTGCTCTTGATTCAGGTGGGGGGCCTGGGCATCATGACCCTGGGCACCATGGTGGTGCATGCCATGGGCTACCGCTTCCGCCTGAAGGAAAGCCTTATCCTGCAGGAGTCCCTGAGCCAAAGCGGCAGGGAGGGACTTTTTGAGCTGATCAGGCGCATGATTCGCTACACTTTGATGGTGGAGGGATTCTTTGCCCTGCTGCTGACGATCCATTTTTTCCCGGAGTTTGGCGTGGAGGCCATAGGCTACGGCATTTTTCATGCAATATCTGCCTTCTGCAATGCTGGCTTTGACATGTTTGGCAATTACGACAGCCTATGCGGCCGCCAGGATGACCTTTTCCTGCTGGCAGGGATTGGCCTGCCCATCGTTTTGGGAGGCATTGGCTTTACGGTCATGTATGACGTGACCCACAGTAAGGGCTGGCGGAAATATACCTTGCACACCAAAATCGTGCTGGCGGTCAACAGCGTTCTGCTTGTGGGGGGAACCCTGCTGATTTTCGGGGTGGAAAGCGGCAATGGTAACACCTTGGGGGGCATGTCCCTGGGGCAGCAGCTGGCCAATGCAGCCTTCATGTCCATTTCCTGCCGGACAGCAGGCTTCAACAGTTTTGATTTGGCGGCGGCCACTCAGGTTACCAAGATGGTCATGATTATCCTGATGTTTATCGGGGCGTCTCCCCTGTCCACCGGCGGCGGCATCAAGTGTACCACGTTCTTTGTGGTTTTGCGCTCTGTCTGGGCGGTTTTCCGCGGGGAGAGCCAGGTTTCGGTTTTTGGCAGGGCCATAGGCCTGCGGCTGCGGGACCAGGCCTTTGCCACCTTTACTGTGGGGACCCTTTGGGTGGTGACCATGGGCATTTTGCTGGCCATTATTGACGGGGAAGAAAATGAATTAGGAAAGGTGATTTTCGAGACAGTGTCAGCCTTTGGCACAGTTGGCATGGGCATTGGCATCACCTTGCTGTGGGATGACTGGGGCAAGGGACTTTTGGTGCTGACCATGCTGCTGGGCAGGGTGGGTATTATGACCTTCCTGCTGTCCCTGATCCAGCAAAGGCAGTCCATTGTCAAATATCCGAAAGAAGAAATCATGCTTGGTTAAGGAAGTGAAAATATGGGAAGCAAAAAGCAGTTTGCGGTTTTGGGTCTGGGCCGGTTTGGGCTCAGTGCAGCCCAAACCCTGGAGGAAATGGGCTATGAGGTCCTGGGGGTGGATGTGGATGCCAATCTGGCTGATGCCCTGGCAGGCACCCTTTCCCAGGTGGTCAGTTTTGATATGCGGGATGCCCGGGCTATGGACCAGGCGGGCATTGGCAGCTTTGACACCGTAATCATCGCTCCCAAGAATCTGGAGGCCAGTTTGATGGCCACCATGCTATGCAAGGAGAGGAATGTGCCGGAGATTGTGGTCAAGGCCATTGATGACCGACATGCAGAAATGGCCCGGCGGCTTGGAGCCACCCAGGTGGTCTTTTCCGAGCGTGATATGGCCCGCCGCACAGTCATGCATCTGGTGTCTAAGAATGCAGTGGACTATATAGACCTGGCAGGCAGTGTCAAGATCATCAGCATTGTTACCCCGGAGGCGTTGGCAGGCAAAAGCCTGATAGAGTCGGACCTCAGAGGACGTTATAATATCGTGGTCATTGCCATACGCCATGAGGGAGAGACTCTGGTGGCGCCGGCCCCTTCCTATTGTTTTGCTCCCGGGGATACCATTTTCATGATTGGTACCGAGCAGTCTTTGGCAGAGTTTGAGAGAAGTGTCTAGTGCCATGCCTTGCCCGCTTGATGGGCGGGGCGGGCACCAAGTGCATACATAATACATTGAAAGTTCAAAAAATTCCCTTGACTTTTGCCCGGCCATGAAGTATCATAAAAGCAAGCCATAAGAGGTGAGGTGTTCCACCCCGGATGGCAGCCGACATGCAAATCTAATCGGGAGGGGAGTCCGATGGGCCACTAAGCGCCATAGGAGCGGAAAACGAAAATGGAAAAATTTGATAGCGTGTGATAACCGCCTGAGGTGACGAGAAAGCCTGGGCGGTTATTTTAGTGCTTGAGGAGATTTTTGCAAATAACCTAAAATAGGCAGGGAAAGATATCGTTTTTCCTTTCGTTTTGTGGTACGATTGAATGTATTGTTATTTGACTGTGTTGTAAAAAGGAAAGGGTCGATAAATGGCAAAAGAGCTCCTGCGCCTTGAGCGCATCAACAAATCCTTTGACGGGAGGCAGATTCTGGAGGATTTGGATCTGACCATACATGAAAATGAATTTGTAACCCTTTTGGGACCTTCGGGCTGCGGCAAGACAACTATCCTGCGTCTGATTGGCGGCTTTGAGATGCCCGACAGCGGGAAAATCTGGTTTGACGGACAGGACATCACCAACCTGCAGCCGGAGAAGCGCCAGGTGAATAC
>CAJOIN010000246.1 GCA_905234515.1 uncultured Selenomonas sp. | reverse complement strand
GGTGGAAAAATTCTTGCCATTCTTCTCTCCTGAGCGACAGGAAAAGATTCTCTGCTATCGCTTCCCTGCCGATCGGAACCGAACCATCTGGACGGAATTGCTCGTGCGCTCTGTCCTGGCCCGCAAAGAAGTCCGCCCGCTGGAAGAAATCACCATCGAGCGGGACGGGCAGGGAAAGCCTCATGCAGTCGGCAGCCCGTGGGAAATAAGCCTTTCCCACAGCAAGCATTGGGCCGTGTGCAGCGTCGGGGAAGCGCCAAGCGGCGTAGATGTGGAGGAAGATGCAAAAGACGCCCTGATGATTGCCGGGCATTTCTTCACGGCCCAGGAACGCCGCAGCCTCCAGCACCTTACCGGGCAGAAGCGCGACGAAAGATTCCTGCAAATCTGGACTGTCAAGGAGAGCTTTGTCAAGCTCACGGGGCAGGGCCTGGAGGAAGTCTTCGCCAGGGTGGAAAGCGCGGCGCTTCTTGCAGGAAACGGGGAGATTGCAGGAAGAAATTTCCCCCTGGGTGATGCAGTCATCGGCATCTGCGCCCGGCGCGGCATCCTCCCGGACAAGGCCATGATTGTGCCCCAAGACTTTATCAAAATTCCTTATACTCGATAAAGAAAAACTGTTCCTCGTTTTGAACCTTCCCCAAGGGGAGGGCTTTTTCTTTCTCAATTATGAGCCTGGCACATACCGGCAATCGTCTTTTTCGACTTTTTATGGTATGATTACGGAGATAAGTTTCAACCGTCCAAACAAGGGAAAGGGTCGATAAATGAAAAAAGAACTCCTGCGCCTCGAACGCATAAATAAATCCTATGACGGAAGGCAGATTCTGGAGGATCTGGATCTGACTATCCACGAGAATGAATTTGTTACCCTTTTGGGGCCCTCGGGCTGCGGCAAGACTACCATCCTGCGCCTGATAGGCGGCTTTGAGATGCCCGACAGCGGGAAAATCTGGTTTGATGGCCAGGACATTACGGCTCTGCAGCCGGAGAAGCGGCAGGTGAATACGGTTTTCCAGAAGTATTCCCTGTTTTCCCATATGGATGTGGCGGAGAATATCGCCTTTGGGCTGAAACTCAAGGGCAAGAGTGCAAGCTACATAAGGGATAAGATAAAATACGCCCTGAAGCTGGTGAACCTGGAAGCCTATGAGCACGCCAGGGTCAACCAGATGTCCGGGGGACAGCAGCAGCGCATTGCCATCGCCCGTGCCATTGTGAACGAGCCCAAGGTGCTGCTGCTGGATGAGCCCTTCTCTGCCCTGGATTTAAAGCTGCGGCAGAATATGCAGCGGGAGCTGGTGAAAATCAAACAGGAGCTGGGCATCACCTTTGTCTTTGTCACCCACGACCAGGAGGAAGCCCTTTCCATGTCCGACACGGTGGTTGTCATAAACCAGGGCTGGATTCAGCAGATAGGCACCCCGGAGAATGTGTACAACGAGCCGGAAAATGCCTTTGTGGCAGACTTCATCGGGGACAGCAACATCATTGACGGTACCATGGTACGGGATAACCTGGTGCATCTCCTGGACAAGGACATTCCCTGCACATCCGCAGGCTTTGGAGAAAATGTGCCTGTGGATGTGCAGATCCGCCCGGAGGATATCCAGATTTGCGCCCCGGAGGAAGGGCAGTTTGCGGGCCGCATCCTTCAGGTGGTATTCAAGGGCACGGTGTACGACATCACCATCGAAGCCGCGGGCTTTAAGTGGCTGGTACAGACCATCACCGGCCACGAGCAGGGCAAGGAGGTGGGGCTGCGCCTGGTGCCCGCTAATATCCAGATCATGACCAAGCCCGAATCTGTGGATGAGGAGGCGGTGAGCAATGAATGAGCGACTGAGCGGAAGGCTCGCCTCCCATAGTTTCCTGGCCCTGCCTTTTGCCCTGTGGGCTGCCCTGTTTATTGTGCTGCCCCTGTTCTTCGTGCTGTGGACGGGACTGACGGACGGGGCGGGGCACTTTACCCTGGAGCACCTGTCCACGGTGCTGCAGATAGAGTATCTGCGAGCCCTGGGCCTGTCTGCAACCCTTGCGCTTCTCAGCACCTTCATCTGCCTGGTGCTGGCCTATCCTCTCTGCCTGATTCTGAGGGAGAGGAGGGAACGCCGGGGACTTTTGGTGTTTATGCTCTTTTTGCTGCCCCTGTGGATGAATTCTCTCCTTACTACCATGGCCTGGCAGACCATTATGGAAAAGCACGGCATCATCAATATGCTGCTGTCTGCCCTGGAATTGCCGGAGGTGCATCTTATCAACACCCCTGCCGCCATTGTCATTGGCATGGTGTATAATTTCCTTCCTTATATGGTGCTGCCCCTCTATGTGAGCATCAGCCGCATTGACGAAAGCATTATCGAGGCGGCCAGGGACTTGGGGGCAAATCCCTTCCAGACCCTGCGCCGGGTGCTGCTGCCCCTTTCCCTGCCGGGGATTGTCAGCGGCTCCACCATGGTTTTCATCCCTGCCCTCACCACCTTTGTCATCAGCGCCCTCCTGGGTGGGAACAAGGTGCTTTTGGTGGGCAATATCATCGAGCAGGAGTTCACCGCTGCCTATGACTGGCAACTGGGCAGCGCCCTTTCCATGGTACTGATGGTCTTCATCATTCTGAATATCCTGCTGGAAGCCTTTACGGACAGCGGGGAGCAGGGAAGGAAGGGGAGGCCGTGATGGAAAAGCTGAAAAACACTTATCTGGGAGCCATCGTGCTCTTTCTGTATGCGCCTATCCTGGTGCTCATTGCCCAATCCTTCAATGCCAGCCGCTACCGGGGGCAGTGGACGGGCTTTACCCTGGAGTGGTATGAAAGGCTCATGGAAAGCGAGGAGATTGCAGGGGCCTT
>CAJOIN010000245.1 GCA_905234515.1 uncultured Selenomonas sp. | reverse complement strand
GTGTCCTCCTCTATGTTCTTCATGGCCAGGCTCAGGGTTGACTGAGACATGTGCAAAATGGCGGCAGCCTTGGTCACATTCTCCTGTCGGCAGACCTCGGCGTAGTATTGCATCTGCTGGATGTTCATGGCATACTCCCCCTTGGTTTCTTTGCTATCAGCATACAGCAATCAATCGGTTTTTTCAATACATAAATCGATTATAAGTGTTTTTCATCTCCCCTCATCCACGCTATGATATAGGCAGAAAGAAGATATCAAAGACAGCGGGAGGTAATGAAAATGAAACAGGCAATGAAAACATACGCTGAGAAACTCATGATGAGGACCCATACCGCCGTGAAGAAATATCAGCTGGCTCAGGAAATGCATAAGGAAGAACCTCTTGTTCAGCAAAATATGCTCTATAGCCGGTATCTTATAGACATGAATGAGGCTCTGTAAGCAGGAATCTGTTTCTACAAACAGAAATAGATTGGCAGTGATAAAAATATTTCTACAAGGAGAGCATTATGGACAAGAAAGCAATTTTGCTGGATATGCAGGATAATGTTGCCACCTGCACCAGTGATGTGGAGCCTCAAGATTTGGTGCTGTGCCATGGCAGTGGCGAGGCACAGGTAAAAGCTACCGCCCCTATTCCCATCTGGCATAAAATAGCCCTAAAGCCTCTATCTAAAGGGGATTTTGTTTACAAGTACGGCGAGGTTATCGGTGAGGCTTTGCAGGATATTCCCCAAGGCAGCTGGGTCAGCCATGAAAATATCCGCAGCGTCCCCAGAGATTATGCCAGCGAATACATATTGGGAAGGGAAGGTAAATAACATGGAGTTTTATGGCTACAGACGAAAAGAAGGTCGGCCCGGCATCCGCAACCATATTTTGATTTTGCCTGCCTGTGCCTGTGGCAGCGAATCCTGCCGCATTGTGGCCTCCCAAGTACGAGGAGCCGTTAATATCGTCTTTAATACAGGCTGCAGTGATGTGGCGGCCAATACGGCTATGAGCCAAAAAGTCCTGACTGGCTTTGCACTTAACCCCAATGTATATGGCGTAGTAATAATCGGACTGGGATGCGAAACTGTTCCCCACGCAAAGCTACGCGAAAAGATACAGGCAAAATGTTCCAAACCTGTAGTTTCCTTTGGCATTCAAGAGGAAGGCGGCACCCTTAAAACAATCGAGAAAGCCGTGCGTGCTGCCCGGGAAATGGCAGCTGAGGCTGGCATGCAGCAAAAAGAAAAATTCCCCATCAGCGAGCTGCTAATGGGGATTGAGTGTGGCGGCAGCGATGCCACCTCCGGCATTGCCTCTAATCCTGCTGTGGGCAATTTGAGCGACAGACTGGTGGATTTGGGGGCATCTACTATGATGAGTGAATCCATTGAGTGGATTGGCGGTGAACACGTTTTAGCCAAACGTGCCGCCACCCCAGAAATTCACGACCAAATTATCCGGGTTTGCGAAGAATATGAAAAACATCTTTTAGCCGCAGGACAGGATTGCCGGGCAGGGCAACCCACGCCGGGCAATAAGACTGGCGGTCTTTCCACCATTGATGAAAAGAGCCTTGGCTGCATAAGAAAAGGCGGTACTCGTCCCATTGTAGAGGTGCTGGAACAGGCACAAGCCCCCACCAAACAAGGAGCTATCGTCATGGATACAGCAGGCTATGATATTTCGTCTGTTACATCAATGGCTGCAGCAGGTTGTCAGCTTATCATATTTACTACTGGTCGCGGCACTCCTACCGGCAACGCCATTGTACCAGTTATGAAAGTCACAGCCAATGAACATACTTATAGCTGGATGGAAGACAATATGGATGCAGATTTATCCGGCATTATCCGGGGAGAATGTTCTATAGCCGACAGCGGTGCCATGCTGCTCGATAAAATTCACGACATAGCCAACGGTAAACTCACCAAAGCAGAAGCCTACGGTTTTTCCGACATAGCCGTTGACCATGTATGTCGATTCGTTTAACCTCCATCACAGCAGCAACTGATATCCCCATGGGACTAATGTATCGTGCATTTTCTCACTCAGCCGCTTCTTTGGCCTCTATAGACGCCAGTAAATCTGCAATGGTGACTTTCTTGAAATCAGCCAGCATGTGCTGCCTGACCTCTTCCAGCCTGTCACCCAGCACCCCATGGATATTCCTGCCCACGGGGCACTTCGGATTAGGGTTCTCCTGAAAATGAAATAGATCTTCATCCTCTTCCACAGCCTGGAAGACATCCCATAAGGTGATGTCTTCCGGGCTTTTGGTTAGTTTTGCCCCACCGACGCCTGCTGCCACATCCACCAGGCCAGCGGCTTTGAGCTGGCCCAATGTTTTCCGGATAATGACCGGGTTGACATTGACACTGCTAGCCAAAAAAGTGGAAGTGGTCTTGTACTCGTCCTTGAACCGCTCTATACAAAGCAGTATGTGCGTCGCAACTGGCAGACGAAAAGAAAACTGCATGAAAAATCCTCCTAAAAGCAAGTTGTATCTATTGACATTACAACAACCGTTGTATATAATCGTTGTAACATATTATATTACACCGATTTTAAAAGGTCAACAGAATCAAGGAGATGAGCTTATGTCTGCTGCTATAGAAAAGCTGAAAACAGCCATAGAAAATGCCCAGGCAATTCTTGTGGGTGCCGGTTCCGGCTTCAGCACTGCTGCTGGTTATACTTACAGTGGCGGGCGATTCCACAGGCACTTTGCCGACTTCATAGAGAAATACCATTTCCGGGATATGTACTCGGCGGGGTTCTATCCCTTCCCAACCCCCGAAGAGAAATGGGCCTACTGGAGCCGTCATATCTACTATAACCGCTATGACCAGCCAAA
>CAJOIN010000244.1 GCA_905234515.1 uncultured Selenomonas sp. | reverse complement strand
TGGACTAAGCTCATTTAATCAACACGCCCTAGTGGGAGGAGATTGGGACTATGAAGAAGATAATTGTAGTTGTGGATATGCAGAATGATTTCATTGACGGGAGCCTGGGCACCAAAGAAGCTCAGGAGATGCTTCCGCGATTGAAGGAAAAGCTTGAGAAAGAAGTGGCAAGTGGGACTGTGGAATTGGTATTCACCATGGACACACATGGCGAGGATTACCTGAATACCCAGGAAGGAAAAAACCTGCCGGTGAAGCATTGCATAAAAGGCTCCCAGGGATGGGAGATAACGCCAGAGCTTGGTGAGTTCGTAAAGAAGGCCAGAGCAGTAGTGGAAAAGCCAGCTTTTGGCTCCATGGCTTTGCCAAAAGTCCTGGCAGATGCTGAAGAAGTGGAGCTGGTGGGACTTTGCACGGATATCTGCGTTATCAGCAATGGGTTGCTTATCAAGGCGGCATATCCTGAAATGCCAGTGAGCGTGGACGCAAGCTGTTGTGCTGGAGTGACCCCTGAGAGCCATAAGAATGCTCTATCTGCTATGAAGATGTGCCAGATAAAGGTGAAATGAGCATGGAGAAAGCGGTTTGGGACGGTTTCAATAAGGCCCAGGTGGAAGCTATAACAGAGACCGAAGGATTTGTCAGAGTAATAGCCGGAGCCGGTTCCGGCAAGACAAGGGCGCTTACGCACAGGTTTGCTTATCTGGTGAATGAACTGGGCATCATGCCCGGTAATATACTCTGCGTGACTTTCACCAACAAGTCCGCCGCTGAAATGAGGAAGCGCATCCACGGGCTCACAGGGGACAATGACACGGGCTATATCAACACCTTTCACGGCTTCTGCGTGTCGGTGCTCCAGGAGGACAGCTATGCGGTGCAGTACCCCAAGAGCTTCCTGGTGCTGGACAACAGCGATATTGATGCCATGCTGAAGCTCATCTACGAGGAGAGAAAACTTTCCCTGCGGGATATGACCTTTGCCAAGGCCAGGGATATGATTGAGATCCGCAAGACTTTTACTGAGCCGGAATACTACCAGGACATGATTGCCATGTCCCAGGAAGCCATCAAGGAGAAGTACCAAAGGGCAACGGAGCCTAAGGATATTATCTTCTATGGGTATCTCTACCAGGAAAAGAAATGCTTCGGCCTGGACTACAACGACCTTATCAAATTCACCCTGTATATCTTTGAGCAGAAGGAGGAACTGCGGCTCAAATGGCAGCAGCGGCTGGAATACATCATGATCGATGAATTCCAGGACATAGACGAGCTGCAGTACCGGCTCATGAAGATTCTCTGCGGCTTTCACAAGAATCTCTTCGTGGTGGGGGACCCCGACCAGACCATATATACCTGGCGCGGGGCGAACATTCGCTACATTCAGAATTTTGACCAGGAGTTCAAGCCTGCAAAAACCATCATGATGATGGAAAATTACCGCTCCACCCCGGAAATACTGGCAGTTGCCAATGACCTGATTGCCAAAAACCGTTTCCGTGTGGAAAAGAACCTCCTGCCCACCCTGCCTTCCGGAGCCTCTGTACTTTGCTCCAGTTGTCCATCACCGGGGAAGGAAGCCCAATGGATAGCGGGAGAGATAGCAAAGCTCCGTGAGGCAGGTGTGCCCTACAAGGAGATGGCCGTCCTCTACAGAGCACATTATCTCACCCGACCAATAGAAGAAGTCTTTATGAAGGAAGAACTGCCCTATGTCCTGTACAGCGGCACCCATTTCTTTGACCGGAAGGAAATCAAGGATGCCCTGTCTTACCTGCGCATGATCGCCTATCGGGATGACCTCTCCTTCCAGAGAATTGCCAACGTGCCCAAGCGGAACCTGGGTGAGCGGCGCATGGCCTTCTTGCAGGAATATGCAGAGGAAAACAAGTGCAGCCTGTTTGAGGCTTTGGAGAAAAATCTGGACAATGAGCTTTTCAAGAGAACCAGGGCGGCGGAATTTGTCTCTTTGATTGAAGAATTTTCGGCATCTTACAGTGGCAGGCCGGTGTCTGAGGTGCTGTCGGATATACTGGATGACAGCGGCTATGAGGAGATGCTGCGCACCGAGGGCAGCCAGGAAAGGCTGGACAACCTGGCAGAGCTGAAGCAGGCTGTTTATGAATATGAAAACTCCTGCGGTGAGGAGGCCATGCGGGAGCACTATCTGGCTCGTGTGGCCCTGCTGACCAGCAGCGATACGGCAGAACAGGGGGATAAAGTAAAGCTGATGACAGTACACACAGCCAAGGGCCTGGAATTTCCCTATGTTTTCCTCTGCGGGCTGAATGAGGGCATTTTTCCCTCCCGCAAGACCAGGACACAAGAGGCCATGGAAGAAGAGCGAAGGCTGGCCTTCGTGGCCATGACCAGGGCTCAGAAGAGGCTGTATTTATCTGCTGCCGCCGGGGTGAACTTCGATGAGTCCTTTCGCTACCCTTCCAGGTTCCTGCTGGAAATAGATGAAGGACTGCTGGAGTTTGCCAGCCCCCTGGGGGAAAGGGAGAAGAAGGAGGCCAGGGACTACATAAGGGCCACGGAAAGGTATCTGGGAGAGGCAGCAACCGGAAGACATGCTGAATTTGCCAAGGGAGACAAAATCCTGCACCGCGTCTTTGGCAATGGGGAGATTATTTCTGTAGATGAGGATAAGGGAGCATATATTGTCCAGTTTGCCAAGATGGCTACGCCCCGCGCCATATCTTTTAAAGTCAAGATGACCAAGGGGAGTACCAAAAATTCTACAATGGTTTAGGGCGTGTTGATTAATTCACTCAGCCCATCTTCATGGGTCTTGACTGCCCCTGCTGCGTTGACAAATCCTCAGCATAGCACCACTATGCCTGCGG
>CAJOIN010000243.1:1191-5521 GCA_905234515.1 uncultured Selenomonas sp. | reverse complement strand
AAGGCCGCCACCTCCAGTACGCCGGTGAAGCCCAGCTTCTTCAAGGCTGCACGCAGCTTGCCTATGGTCATCTGCTCCCCGAACTGGCCGGAGAAGGCCGGGGCAATCAGGGCGTAAACGGGGCCATGGTAGCCGTTCAGCTCATGCACCACCGGCAGCAGGTCCTTCGAGGATTTCAGGGCGCCGATGGCGCAGGCATCAATACAGGCACCGCAGCCGTTGCATTTCTCATCATCCACATGCACCACATTGTCCTCACCGAGCCAGCGTGCTCCGGTGGGGCAGACTTCTGTGCAGGGCCGGCTCTTGGGGTCGGTGCAAACGCACTCCTTCAAATGCCAGACCAGATGGCTGCGATCCAGGTTCTTCAGGCAGCTTACCAGATGGGGAGCTGCATCCTCCGGGGCCACCGGCTTCTTGCCGTCCAGGGCATCCTTTACCATTTTTTCGTACAGGTCAGTCAGGCTTTGCATAGCAGCTCCTCCTTTGATAGTGATTCCTATACAATACAGTGCCAAGGAATAATAAAGAATTCTTTACAATAAATTATAATAGATACAAGGCCATTGTTCAAGATTTCCCAGGGCGAAATGGTTCAAGAGCGCCGGAATTCTCCGGCGCTCTCCTTGTTCCTATCCTCAAAATCTGTCTTTCCTGCTGTAGAACCCGCTGCCGCTCTCCCGCTGTTTCTGCTTCATGCGGTCGCTCTTAAGCAGGGGCTTGCCATCGCTGTCCATGTACTTATTGTAAGTTTTGGCAAAAAATGTCCTGTCAGCCTGCCGCCTGGTCTCCCTCTTGCCCCCGTGCATGCTTTCCACCAGCTTGCGGGCGGCGATATCCATGCGCCGCTTGGCAAAGGCGGCAATACAGGCCTTGCAGTAGAGCCCCTCGTCGATGAGCTTGCCGCAGCCCCGGCAGGAATGGGAGAAAACCGTCCGGCGGGTGGCCAGGAACCCTTCCTTGCTCATGCGGGTGAGGGCCTTGGTGGACAGTCCCGTGCCCTTGGAGATGGCCGTAATGTCTGCACCCGGATTGGCAATAAGATACTCACGCACCTTATCCCGCTCCAGATCCTGCTTCTCCTGGCAGGCCGGGCAGCATCCCCCTCCGTAATCCACGAAGACCTTTTCGCAATAGGGACAATTCTTAAGCTTAGTGACCATGGGTAACACGCCCCTTTCTGTGCAGAAATCCCCTTGGGGGTATATTCTACAAAGGGATTGCATTATCCTGCCCCCGAAAGCAGCTTAATGTGTAGAGATAGTTGATGTGGACTTCCAAACTTGCAGAGTGGGCACACGCCAAAACTCATTAGATAAAATGTAAAAGCAGCAATAAAACTCGCCCTTTAAAATGTATAAATTCACAAAAAGTCGCTTGAAAAAATGTATTTTCACTGATACCATATAGGTGGGGTGTTATTTATGCTGAGACGAAAAATTACCACGAAGCTGCTGCAATGGCAGCAGCAGGATAGATTGCCGCTGATTATCAAGGGATGCAGGCAATGTGGCAAAACAAGTGCTGTGCAGGATTTTGCACATGACAACTACAAGCATGTTGTTTACCTGAATTTTCTCGAAAATTCAGGCTACGGAGCCATTTTCAAGGATAACCTGGATGTAGATTTCCTGACCATGATGATGACAGCCCAGATAAAGAATGCCTCATTTGAGGCAGGAAAGACAATCATAATTTTGGACGAGATACAGGAATGTCCGGAAGCACGTACAGCCTTGAAGTTTTTCAAGCTGGATGGCCGCTATGACGTAATCGCCACAGGTTCGCTTTTAGGTGTTAATGGCTACGGCGAGCCAAAATCCGTTCCGGTAGGCTTTGAAACCATGATGACCATGGTACCGATGGATTTTGAAGAATTTCTTTGGGCTAACGGCATAGACGAAAAGCTAATATCCCTGCTGAAGGATTGCATTGCCGCAGAAAAGCCTGTTCCAGAGGCACTGCATGGGAAAATGCGCCTGCTGCTATTGCAATATGTTGTTGTTGGAGGAATGCCGGCGGTAGTACAGAATTTTGTTGACCATCACAACATGGCTCAGGTGCTCCAAATGCAGCGGGATATTACCATGTCATACGAAGACGATATGATGAAATATGCCCCTGACCGTGACAAGGTTCGTATCAGGAAATGTTACCGTTCTATCCCCAGGCAACTGGCCAAGGAAAACAAGAAATTCCAATACTCAGTTGTGGAGAAGGGAGCCAGAAGCAAGGATTATGACAGTTGCCTCTCCTGGATTGAAGATGCCGGTATATTGCGCCACTGCTACAATCTTTCCGTGCCGGAACTGCCTTTGAATGGCAACTCGAAAGAAGATACCTTCAAAATCTACATGGCCGATACCGGCCTGTTTATCAGTATGCTGGAAGACGGTACTCAGGCAGATATACTGCAGGGAAATCTATTGGGCTACAAGGGAGCAATATTCGAGAATCTTGTGGCGGATTTCTTTGGCAAAATGGGACGCAAGCTGTACTATTTCCGTAAAGATTCCGGCCTGGAAATTGATTTTGTCGTCAAGTATAAGGGAAAAGCAACCCTGGTAGAAGTAAAAGCAAAAAACGGCAATGCCAAGAGTATGAAACAGGTATTGGCTAATCCTGACCGCTACCATGTGGAACAGGCAATAAAACTTGCGGATGTAAATGTAAGACGCAGGGGCCAGGTGCTGGCACTGCCACTGTATATGGGGGCCTTTCTTTCAGAAGTAACGGCATAATGCCATAACGAGGCAAATCATACCGTGCCTCAGAACCTTTCAGCCGGAATCTCTCATTCAGCCTGGTAGGTCTTCTCATCCAGGACTCCTGCGCGTCTTGCCAGCAGCAGTGTGACAGCAATGCCGCCTGCGGAGTTCAAGGGCGTGCGCAGCATAGAAACCAGCGGGTCCACAGAAAGCACCATGCCGATGGCCTCCAGGGGGATGCCCAGGGACACCGCCACAGAAGCAAGGCAGACCACTGCTCCCCGATAGCAGATTTCCTCCATCAACATGCTGGAGCGCATGACTGCCTCCCGCTCTATGCCCATCCCCAGAAGTTTTTCCTCGATTTTTCTCTGCACTGCCCCGAAATCCTTCTCTGTCAGCACAAAGCTTGGAACTTTTCCAATCATATGCTTATACCCCTCAGACATCACGATTCCAAGTGCCTATTGCTCCATTTCTACAGACATATTCCCATTTCCTGCTTGTTTAGACCTGATTTGTTGGGTCGTTGCTCTCCATGGACATGTTACGCTGGCAAGAACTGTCATAAAATTTGAAAGAAAGAAGGAAATGAACGAATTGTGTAGAACATTATCATTAAGTAATAATACACCATGATGAATTCAGGAGTGAAACGCCATGGAATTGAAGAAAGAAATTTTCGGAGTTTGGATTCTTTTCACCGTGAGAGGACGTCTGGATGCCCAGACAGCGCCAAAACTGGACAAGGAACTGCTTCCGGAGATTGAGAAACGCTTGGATATTGTTCTGGATTTCAGCGAGCTGGAATACATCAGCAGCATGGGAATCCGTTCCATCATGCAGGCAATCAAAAAGACATATGAATTGAACCATCGCGTAGCAATCTGCGGCATGCGCCCCGCAATCAAGGAAGTACTTTCCTCTGCCCGCATCGATGCACTCCTGGATGTCTATGACAATCTCTCGGAGCTCCCCTTTGCATCTGATATCCATACATCACGGATTACAGGAATACAGAATAGCTGAGGTGACATAAATGTCCAACACCGTGAAACCTATGCCTGTTGGAATTGAGGATAACACCCTTTCAAATTTCTCAGAGCAGGATGAAGTTATCTACGACAGAAGCAAAGATGAAATGTTTATCCTGCAGGGAGCAGAGCACAGTCGATATAATGCGTGGCATTGGTTCAGATATTTAAGAAAAATAATAGATCGCAACGGAGAAATAATCTTAGATAGTTTTAGTATAAAAAGCTTATTAAATAGTCCCAAATTAACCAATTTTCAAAAAGTTGTTCTGAAACGAGCTGTGGAAAAGGGCTCGCCAACATATGAATATTTACGAGAGCTTAATCAGCCGTGCAAAAGAAAAATGTTAGAAGAATTTTTTAAGAGGAATCCAGATGCTGAAAAACATAGAAATGATTTTCTCAGAATTAGATAAACAGCTAATGAGAAATATGGTTTCAGTGATGTAGATGATTCATTGATACTAGAAGCATTTTCAGAAGCCTACGGGTTGGAATGGCTGGAGAAATATTACGTTAGAGAAGAAAATGAATTTCTTGCATCTATTCAAAACATATCATCCAAGGATAATGATTGAGCATAATATA
>CAJOIN010000243.1:0-1172 GCA_905234515.1 uncultured Selenomonas sp. | reverse complement strand
CCTCGTTGAAACGCCGAGAGGAAGCTTTGTCTATCGACAAAGCTGGAACAATGGCGTTATAATTCATTCTTCTCCCTTATAGTCTATCCGAAATCGTTTCAACGGTAAATAAATCAAATCCTGTCCGTAGAGAAAATTAGCTCACTACAGAGGAGAAAGAAGGCACAGCCAGAAGCTCTCACGCTTCCGGCTGTGCCTTCTTTTTCATTTCATTATCACTGAATAAACTGTGCCTTTTGCAGTGCTGCCTTCAAGTCTGACTTGGTCAGGCCGCCGGGGAAGGCTCTGCCTTCTTTCCATTTGGCTGAGGGTGCGTGCTGCTTCAGGACGTCTGCACTGGAGCCGATTTCGCTGCCTTCGGAGGTGCAGAGGGGCAGGACGTTCTTGCCTGTGAAGTCATAGCTCTCCATGAAGGTGTCCATGATGCGGGGAGCCTGGCCCCACCAGATAGGATAGGCAAGGACAACATTTTTGTACTGTCCCAGGTTCTCCAGGCGGTTCTTGATGGCGGGACGGGCTTTCGGGTCCTTCTGCTCCACCGTTGCCCTGGTGCTTTCGTCCTTATAGTTCAGGTCAGCCTTGGTGTAGGGCTGCTCCGGCTGGATTTCGAAGATGTCAGCATCGCAGATTTCTGCCACATCCTCCGCCAGACCCTTGGTATGGCCGGTGCAGGAGAAATATACCACCAGGGTATCCTTCCCTGTAGCCGTCCCACCGGTTTTCCCGGCCGTCTGCCCCGATGATGCCTTCTGCGCCGACGATGAGCTGCCCGAAGTGCCCTCCTGTCCGCCGCAGGCGGTGCAGACCAGGGCCAGCACTGCCAGCATCAGCAAGGAAATTATCTTCTTCAATTCAAATCCCTCCATAATGTGCTGTATCGCGTTTTCGCTTTCTTTATTATAGCACTATCACGCTTTAGTTCAAGATTTACCAGAGAAATTATACTCTTTAAAGGAAAAATGTTCCTCTCAAGATGCCACATTCTCTCCCCCCCACCATCCTCAAGAGGGTTCCCCGCCCCCATTGGGGGCGGACTTTTGCTGCGCTGCGCAGAAGGCAACGGTACTCCCGCGCCCAGGGATGGGCGCTGCCGCCCTCGTTCTCCAAGGAAGGGAACAAGGGCGGCGGTTTTCTTTGGTTACTTTCTTTGTCCGCACAAAGAAAGTAACACC
>CAJOIN010000242.1:5459-7956 GCA_905234515.1 uncultured Selenomonas sp. | reverse complement strand
GACACAGTTTGCCAGAGCAAGCTGATAGAAGTGCTCTCCAGAAGCATAAAAGACGGCAGGACAATCTCGCTGATACATAAATATCTCAACGCGGGAGTAATCCAGCGGGGAATGTTTGAGAAAAGCGAAGAGGGCGTACCGCAGGGCGGGCCACTTAGCCCGCTGCTCAGCAATGTCATGCTGAACGAACTGGACAAGGAACTTGAGAGGCGAGGGCATAAATTTGTCCGCTACGCCGATGACTGCATGATACTGTGCAAAAGCAAGCGAAGTGCAGAAAGAACCCTGGCCAGCATAATCCCCTTCATAGAAAAGAAGCTCTTTCTCAAAGTGAACAGGGAGAAAACCAGCGTGGCACATATCTCAAAGGTGAAATACCTTGGCTATGGCTTCTACCGTTACAGAGGGGAATGCCGTTTCAAGGTGCACAAGAAATCCCTTGCCAAGATGAAGAACCGCCTGAGGGCGATAACGAACCGAAGCAAGGCGATAAGCAACGAGGATAGGCCGCTAATGCTGAAACAATTTGTTAAAGGCTGGGTGAACTACTTCAAGCTGGCGGATATGAAGAAAAGGTGGACGAATGGCTCCGGCGAAGGATAAGGGCAGTCTACTGGAAACAGTGGAAGAAGGTCAAAACGAGATACCGCATGATAAAGCAGTACAACCTGCCTAAATGGAAGGTGCAAGAACTGGCCAACTGCCGCAAAGGGATATGGAGAGCGGCACTAATGCTGAACCAAATCCTGACCAACAAAGAAATAGCCCGCCAAGGTTACATAACCATGACGAGCTACTATGAGCAAGTATGTGAAAACTAAGGAACCGCCATGTACTGAACGGTATGCACGGTGGTGTGAGAGGTCGGCTGGTCAAATAATGGTCAGCCTCCTACTACTCGATCATGCAAAAGTTGTATTGCCATTCGCACCCCGAATGGGGTTGTTGGCTCCCTGCCTATTGAATCTTCCCTTCCTTTGTGCCTACAATATAAATTGGCATAATAGGCAAGGGAGACTTGAATGTGAACATAAAGATAGCCGTTTGCGACAGCAGCAGGGAGTCAGGGGACTGCCTGAAAGACTTGATTGTCAGGCAGAAGCCCGGAACACGGGTACAGGCCTTTGTCTCGGCGGAGGAAGTGCTGGCCTTTGGTGAGGATTTTGATATATATTTCCTGGACATCAAGGGAGCCGGAGGCATGGAACTGGCTCGTCACCTGCGGGCACGGGAGCAGGGGCGGCGCCATATCATCATCTTTGTTACGGGTTACAGGGAGTATATGGAGGCGGCCTTTGATGTGCAGGCTTTCCACTATCTCGTGAAACCCATCGACAGAGAAAAATTTGTGCAAGTGCTGGAAAAAGCCTGCCGGGAAGCAGAATTCCTGCATCAGCAGGGAGAAGACTACGTGCTTCTGAAGGTGCGGAGCCGGGATGGGGAGATGGAGAGCCGCAAGGTGCTCTTGCGGGATATCCGCTTTGTGGAGAGCAATAACAAGAATGTCATTTTCCACACGGAGGGAGGCGCCTTTTCGGCTCAGGGCACCATGGAGGAGTTTGAGGAAAGGCTGGGGACGGGCTTTTACCGCTGCCATCGCTGCTTTATCGTGAATATGGCCAAGATCACTGCTTACAACCAGAGGGAAATACAGGTGGCAGGGGGTGAGGTGGTCATGCTGGCCCACAAGCGGTACGGGGCTTTTGTGAAGGAGTATCTCCGCTATGCCAGGGGAGGGGGAATGGTGAGTGTTTGAGGATTATCTGCTGGAGGTCATGGTCAGCCTGGTCTCCGGCTTTTTGGCGTTCCGCTATACGGAAAAATTCCTGCCTTTGCAGGCCGACAGGCGGGGGCGGGCCATGGGCCTTTGGCTGGCGGTTTTCGTCCTGGGACAGCAGCTTGCATCCAGGGGCATGGAATTTGCCTTGCCGGAACTGCAGCAGGGCATTTACGGCAGCATGCTGGGGCTTTTGGCAGGGGCCTTGCTTATGGTCCTTCTGCAGAGGTGTTTCTTTGAGAAGGACATGACCAGGCAGATTTTTGTCCTGGCCAGCTTCTGGGCGGGCTGGGGTATACTGCGCTTTACCGTCAGTCCTTTGGCTCATGTGCTTTTCGACTGGTGGAATCCCCTGTGGCTGTATCTGGTGGAAGAAAGCCTGAACCGGGGGATTGTGCCTGCTGATTGGCTAGTGGCAAATCTGGCCATGCTGAACCGGGTGTCGGTCTTTGTGCTACTCACGTTCTGCCGTCTGGTGCAGCTGGGGCTGCTGGCCCTGTACCTGCGGCTTATTGTGGGGAATTTCCCTATGGATTATAAGCTGAAAGGCCAGGAGAGTTTCTTCCTGCTGATTCCCTGTGCCACAGCATTGGTGATAGACCTGACTTTGCGGGTCATGGCCTTTTCTGTGGACAATAGTGCGCTCATGCTGATTTACGACAGGGCACCGGAAATCCTCGTGCTGCTGCCAGTGGTGAGCTTGTTGCTTCTGGGGCTGGT
>CAJOIN010000242.1:0-5383 GCA_905234515.1 uncultured Selenomonas sp. | reverse complement strand
GACGTACACAGGCAGGTGCATGAGCTGGAGGACATCTACGGAGATATCCGTGGCCTGCGCCATGACCTGCGGGGGCATATTGCAAACCTGGCTGACTATGTGGAACGCCATTTGCCGGAGGGCGGCAGGGAATTGGAGCCATATCTTTCGGGCATGGCCAGCACCGTGGCGAGGCTGGATTTTGCAGACAAGACAGGCCACGCCCTGACGGATATCATTCTCCATCAGGCCAGGCAACAGGCAAACAAACGTGGTATATTTTTTGAGGCAGATTTCCATTATCCGAAATCAGAGGCCTTTGATGTGTACGATATAAGTGTGGTACTGAACAATGCCTTGCAAAATGCGGTAGAAGCCTGCGAGAAGGTTTCGGCAGGAAAAATTGAAGTTCGCTCCTATCAGCGGGGCGGGCTATATTTCCTTGAAGTGACCAATGATTTTGCTGGGGAGCTTCAATGGAAAAAGGGAGATGAACTTCCCCAAACTATCAAGGAAGACAGGCAAAACCACGGCCTGGGCCTTGCCAATATCACCCGTTGTGCGGAGAAGTACCAGGGTACCGTGGATATTGAGACAAGCGAAAAAGACGGCAGGCAGAAATTCTGCCTTACCGTCATGCTTTATCAGCGCATCAGCTGAGATTGTAGATGATTTTTCTGTTGGGTTTCGGGGGAGCCTGCCGACAAGATTCGGTGGGCTTCTTTTTTTATAAGGCTTATTTCCCAGCCTGCAACAGGCTGGCCTGTGATTTGTCCTTGCTCGTTTACAAAGACGAAGGCTGGGGCGCTTTTGATAGTTGAGAGGAAGGGGAACAGGCTGTCATTGGTTAAAAGTTGGGGAAAGCTTGAAGGCAAGTTGCGGGTTATGTTTCTGGCTTGCGCAATCTTTTCAGTGGGGGCATCGTCTTTGAGATCACCAACCAACCCTACAAGCTGAATAGAGTTTTCTTCTGTTTTTTGCCATGCTGCCAGGGGTTCAAGGATTTCGGCAGAGGAATCGTCCTTAGTTACCCAAAGGCAGACAAGGGTGAGGCGGCCGTGGAAAATGCCTTCGTCATAATCCTGCCCGTTTAAGTCTATTGTACGGAAAGAGGGAAAGGTGGCAGGGTGTTGTGGGGGTGTAGGGCTGAGATAGAATATGTCAATGGCAAAGAGCAGGATAATAAGGATAAGTGCCGGCAGTAAATATCGCAGATTTTGTTTCGTCATGGCTAAGACCTCGCTTTGCTATAGCATAGCATATCTTTTGATAGTTGACGAAACTAAAATTTAAGAACTTGCTTGCCCCGTTTACGGGGAAGGGGGACCACCGAAGGTGGCGGAAGGGGGGCTCGCAGTGCTGAATGTTTCTAAGGCAATTCACTCCCCAAAAACTGTCGTTCACGCCTCATCTATTAAGAATGGAAATAGTATGTCGATATACAGGTAAAGAGGAGTTCGTCAGCACAAGGAGGTAAGGAAAATGCCGGTGAAAGTAGGAGCAAGCTATGTGTCCGAGGCGGCGTACGAATTTGCCAAGGCGCGCAGGGCGGAGAAAGAGGAAGGCAAGGAGGAGAAGGGCGTACTGAAAGAGCTGAAGGAAAAATATCCTGGCCTCAATATCACTGTGGGTACGGGGCCTTTCTCAGGCACAGGCACGAATAATCTTTCCATTTCGCCCAGGATTCTCAAGCAGATGGAGCAGGACCCGGAGAAGCGCATGGAGTATGAGGCGCTGATTTATGATGTGGCCCATACTGATGTCAATGGTGGGATTATGCCGGGAAGGAAGATAAAGTCCCACGGCTTCATCATTGATGACAATGGCGGTTTGCGTAGCTGGAGCATTTCGGAAAGCGATGAGGGCAACAGGCGCAGCCAGTCTCACCTCAAGCGCTCCGAGAAGAAGAGCTGGTGGGAGGAAATGCTGGGCAAGCCCAAGAAGAAAAAGCCCTCTGCCAAGGCCATGCAGGAACTGCTGGAGAAGAACAGGGAGAAAGCAGCAAAGGAAGCCGAGGAGCCCAAGGGCCTTCTGGCGGCTCTGCAAGCGCAGGCAAATCCTGTGCGGGATAAGGTGGTGCAAAATGCCAGGGCTGAGAAAGTTGCCGGCTTTGCCGACAAGGACGAATTGTATAAGTACCTGCAAGGCAGCTTTGAGGTTGTCAAGGGCGGCATGGCCAGCATTTCCGGCAAGTTCCTGCAAAAGTGCGTGACGGACGAGGAGAGCAGGAACAGGCTTTTTGACATCTTGAAAGCGGCAGACGAAAGCTATGCCAAGCGCAAGGACGAAGTGGGCTTCCAGGGGATGCAGATTACCATTGATGAAAATGGGGAAGTGACGTCAGAGTCCACCAAGAGCACCGTTTCCATCAACGAGGACAAACGCCGCCGCCAGATTGCTGCCGCCTCTACCAAGGGGGATATGCAATCCGTAATTGCCCTGCTGGAGGAAGATCTGCAGCAGGTGGAGGATGGCCTGAAGCAGAATATGTGTGACGAGGCTGAGGTGGCGAAGGCGAAGAAACTTTTAGAGCTGGCCAAAGAGCGCATGGCTAAGTTGCCGGACAGGGCACCCACGCCTGCAGAACAGAGCAATATGACAGCGAATATGCTCATTTGAAAATATTTTTCATTTAGGTATTGAAAATGATTATCACTTATGCTATATTATGTACAGGCTTTCGTTTAAGCTCTCCTAAATACAATACACAGCCAAGAGGCGGCCGTACTGCTCATACGGCCGTTTTTTGGTTAAGTAAGTCACAGTTAAAACAGCTTATGCGGGGTGAGGTCTTGCTTGCTTGTTTGCATGCGTATATAATTGTAGTCAAATAATGCAAGGCAGGGGATGGACTCATGACTACAGAGGAACGCAGGGCGGCGGTTTTGGCACGGTTACAAGGGGCGGGGACGCCTCTTTCCGGTACGAAGCTGGCTCGGGAGTTTGGAGTTAGCCGTCAGATTATCGTGGGGGATATCAGCATCCTTCGGGCTGAGGGGGAGAAAATCTATGCCACTCCCCGTGGCTATGTGATGCCCGAGCGCCAGGGGGCTGAGGGTCTTCTGGTAAGCTTTATCTGCCGTCATAGCAAAGAGGAAATGGAGAAGGAGCTCTTGGCTTTTGTGGACAAGAGGTGCTGGATGTGATTGTGGAGCATCCGGTTTATGGGCCCTTGAAGGCTGACCTGCTCATTGCCAGCCGCCGTGATGTGAAAAACTTCTTATCGAAGATGCAGAAGTGCGAGGCGGCGCCCATTTCCCTGGTGACGGGAGGGCTCCATGTGCATACGGTACGGGTGCCGGATGAGGAAGCGCTGGAGGCTATCAAGGAAGAGCTGGGCAGGCTGGGCGTTCTGGAAGAAGCCGGTATGTAGTTCTTGTGAAATCCCATTGCCAGGCAGGGGATTTTGTGATAGAATCAATGCCATGTCAAGTGAATAGCAAGGCGATGACGAAGAGGAGTAGGGCTCTTTTCGCACTATAGAGAGGAAACGGCTGGTGGAAGTTTCTGTGCGGTGGGCTTGAAGGTCGCTTCCGAGCTTCCGGTCTGAACTTTGAGTAGGTGCGGACGTATGGCTGCGTTAAGGCTTTGAGCCGGGGATTTCCCCGGGAACATTGGTGGTACCACGAAAGTGCGCGCTTTCGTCCTTTGGGGCGGAGGCGCTTTTGTTGTTTTACAGGAGGAAAAAGATGAGCGAAGTTTTGGAACAGGAAAACAACATTCCTAAGGTGTATGATCCCCAGTCCTTTGAGAAAAAATGGTATCAGTTCTGGGAGGAGAATAAATTCTTCCACGCTGAGGTGGACAAGAGCAAGAAGCCTTACAGCATGGTAATTCCGCCCCCGAATGTCACGGGCCAGCTGCACATGGGCCATGCCCTGGACAATACCCTGCAGGATATCCTCATTCGCTATCACCGCATGCAGGGCTATAACACCGTCTGGATGCCGGGCTGCGACCATGCGGGTATTGCTACCCAGGCCAAGGTGGAGGGGGCGCTCCGGGAGGAGGGCCTGAGCCGCTATGACCTGGGTCGCGAGAAGTTCCTGGAGCGGGTCTGGGACTGGAAGGAAAAGTTCGGCAGCCGCATCATGTCACAGTTGCGCTCCCTGGGCTCTTCCCTTGACTGGGACCGCGAGCGCTTCACCATGGACGAGGGCTGTTCCAAGGCTGTGCGGGAGGTTTTCGTCAGCCTTTATGAGAAGGGGCTTATTTATCAGGGGACCCGCATCACCAACTGGTGCCCCTCCTGCAACACAGCCATCTCCGATATTGAGGTGGAGCATGAGACGGAGCAGGGCCATCTCTGGCATCTGCGCTATCAGGTGGAGGGCACCGAGGAGTATGTGGAGATTGCCACTACCCGCCCCGAGACCATGTTCGGCGATACCGGCGTGGCGGTGCATCCCGAGGACGAGCGATATAAGCACCTGATTGGCAAGACCCTGATTCTGCCCATTGTGAACCGTCCCATTCCCCTCTTTGCCGATGAGTATGTGGACAAGGAATTCGGCACCGGTGCCGTGAAGGTGACCCCTGCCCATGACCCCAATGACTTTGAGATGGGCCTGCGCCACAACCTGGAGCAGGTAAAGGTCATCGGCAATGATGGCCACATGCTGGAAGGTGCTGGCAAGTACAACGGCATGGACCGCTATGAGTGCCGCAAGGCCCTGGTGAAAGAACTGGAGGAAAAGGGCATCCTGGTTTCCGTGGAGGAGCATGAGCACGCTGTAGGTCACTGCTCCCGCTGCCATTCCACCATCGAGCCCCTGGTTTCCAAGCAGTGGTTCGTGAAGATGGAGTCGCTGGCAAAGCCGGCTATAGAGGCTGTCCGTGATGGCCGCATCGAGTTCGTGCCTGCCCGCTTCACGAAAATTTACGAGAACTGGCTGGAGAATATCCGTGACTGGTGCATTTCCCGCCAGCTTTGGTGGGGGCACCGCATTCCTGCCTGGTACTGTGCGGATTGCGGCGAGACCCATGTTTCCCGTACTGACCTCACGGAATGCCCTCACTGCCACAGCAAGAATATCACCCAGGATGAGGATGTGCTGGATACCTGGTTCAGCTCCGGCCTCTGGCCTTTTGAGACCTTTGGCTGGCCTGAGGAGACGGAGGATTTGAAGCATTTCTATCCTACCTCTACTTTGGTGACGGGCTATGATATCATATTCTTCTGGGTAGCCCGCATGATTATGATGGGACTGGAGTTCGGAGGCGACATTCCCTTCCGCCATGTCTTTATCCACGGCCTGGTGCGTGACAGCCAGGGACGCAAGATGAGCAAGTCCCTGGGCAACGGTATTGACCCCATGGAGGTCATTGAGAAATACGGCGCCGACTCCCTGCGCTTCATGCTGATTACCGGCAATACTCCGGGCAATGATATGCGCTTCTATGA
>CAJOIN010000241.1 GCA_905234515.1 uncultured Selenomonas sp. | reverse complement strand
GGATATGGTGGAGCATCAGTTGGAGCTCATGGCTATGAATGAGGGGAAAATGCCTGCTTCCCCTAATGGCCAGCTGCCTCCTGGGCCGCCTCCCGAGGGGGGCATGCCAGGGGGCCAGCCTCCTGAGGGAGGTATGCCCGGTGGACCTGAGCAGAAAAGCGCTTCTGAGCTGACAGCAGTCTGTGTGGTGGACGGGGAGAGCCAGTCCCTGGAGGGAATAGATTATGCCTCCGCGGGTACTGATGAAAGCGCCATCATGGTAAGGGGGAGCGGCAGTCTTAGCCTGAAGAGTGCCAACCTGGGCAAGAAGGGTGATTCCTCCAGTGCTGATGCCAGCAACTTCAGCGGCCAGAACGCAGTGTTCCTCTGCGCTGACAATAGCCAGGCCACCCTCAGCAATGTGACCCTGGAGTCCGATGCCGATGGTGCCAATGCTGTCTTTTCCACCGGGGAAAAAAGCGTGGTGACAGCAGAGCATATCAGGATCCACACGAAGAACAATTCCTCCCGGGGGCTGGATGCCACCTATGGCGGCACCATCAAGGCCACCGATGTGAATATCACCACCGAAGGCGCTCATTGCGGTGCCCTGGCCACAGACAGGGGCGAGGGCAATGTGCTGGTGGATGGCGCCGTCCTGAACACCAAGGGAGAGGGCAGCCCCTGCATCTATTCCACTGGCAATATTCAGCTGAAGAACGGCAAGGGTGAGGCCACAGGCAGCGAGATTGCCGTAGTGGAAGGAAAGAACTCCATTAATTTGGAAAGCTCTGCCCTGACAGGCCATGTGAAGCATGGTGTTATGCTCTATCAGTCCTTCTCCGGTGATGCTGGAGTGGGAGAGGCAAAGTTCATGGCCGAGGATTCCACCCTTACCAATATGTCCGAAGGCCCCATGTTCTACATCACCAATACCACGGCCACGGCTAACCTTACCCGCAATAAGCTGGTACAGGGAGGCGGTTCCAAGATTCTTGTGAAAGCGGCCAGCGACCGTTGGGGCAATGAGGGTCAGAACGGCGGTGTTTTCACTCTGAATGCAGTGGAGCAGGAGCTGGAAGGTGATGTGCTGGCCGATAATATCAGCCAGGTAACCCTGAATCTTGGGGAAGCATCTACCTTCAAGGGCGCAGTGAATCGTGACAACCAGGCAGACAGGATAGCTGTGAACCTTAGCAAGGATGCCCAGTGGGAAATGACAGCGGATGCCTATGTTACAACTATTACGGACGAGGAAGGGTCCTTTAGCAATATCCAGTCCCACGGCCACAATATTTATTACGACAAGTCTGCTGAAAATGCCCTGGAGGGCAAAACCATCAAGCTGCCGGGCGGCGGCAAGCTTATGCCCCATTGAGAAAAATGACTTTGGAAATATAGCCTGAAAGATTTGTGCCTGCCGATTCGTAAAGAAGAGGCAGGCACTTTTTTATAGGTATAGGAGGGATTTGACAGATGTTTCTCCTTGTTATACTATATACATAGAACATTTGTATCATAAGGAGAACGGAAATGAAATGGCTTACCCATGAAGTGGTTACTGGTGTCATCGTCTACACGGTGACAGATGATATGCTGGCGGCAGTTTACAGCATGGCAGGGGCCATTATACCTGATAAGGTGGAGGGGAATCCCTTCAGGAGAAATCTCACCCACCGCGGCTGGTCCCACTGGCCCATGCTTTACCTGCTGGCAGGAGGACTTTTTTGCAGGGGGGAGGAGTATCTGGGCATAAATCTTGGCACCTTGGGAGAAATTGGTGCTTATATGGCCCTGGGGGCCCTGCTGCATATTGCTGAGGACGCTCTCTGTGGCAAGGTGCCCTTCTTTACCCCTGACCAAAAGATTGGGGTGAAGCTTTTCAAGGTGGGTTCTGTGGGGGAATATTTGGCAGCCTTGCTTTTGGTAGTGGGCTGTTATGGCATAAAAAAGGTGCTCATGGGCTGAGCACCGGCAAGATTATCTTTTTTCCAGGGCCACAATGCGCTTGTAGCTGTCAATGAACTCGTTGGCAACGGTCTTGAAGGCCTCGGCGCTCATGAGCTGGTCTTCGGCGTGGAGCACCAAAAGGGTGGCTACATTTTCCCCCTTGCTCTCGGCTTCCATGAGCTGCTGGTGGGCGTGGTGGCCTTCGGCAAAGTTCTCCTCGCCCTGCTGGATGAGCTTTTCTGCCCGTTCAAAATCCCCGGCTTTGGCGGCGGCAATGGCTTCGATATAGGAGCTTCTGGCACTGCCCACTCCGGAGATGATTTTGAAGGCAATGAGTTCTATATCCATGACATATCCTCCCTTCAAGTGTTGGAAGCGTACATTTCTGTTACTTACTAATATAGCACGGCTGGCGGCCCTGTTCAATGAGTTAATGTCAGATTCTTTCTTCAATAAAAAAGATTTATATGATAGAATAGGAAGAAAAGAGACACAATGAGCGCAAGGGAGGATAAATCTATGACCGGCAAGGTGCAAAGGCAGGGCCGTCCCAGCAAGGTGATGAGGCTGCTGGCGGAAAAATATCCCACCAAGGAAGTGGTGTACGAAAAGCTCATCTATCTCCAGTCACAGCTGCAGCTGCCCAAGGGCATTGAGCATTTCATGAGCGACCTTCACGGGGAGTATTCTTCGTTCTTTCATATTCTCAACAACTGCTCCGGGGTCATTCGGGAGAAGGTGGAGTATGTCTTCGGGGTGCGGCTCACCGAGGCGGAGAAGGCGGAGTTCTGCACCCTTATCTACTACCCCAGGGAGAAGATAGAGCAGATGACGGAACGGCGGGAAAATACCCCCGCCTGGTACCGGGAAAACCTTTCCCGGCTGCTGGAGCTGGCCAAGCTCATGAGCTATAAATACCCGGCCTCCAAGGTGGCGGGCTTTA
>CAJOIN010000240.1 GCA_905234515.1 uncultured Selenomonas sp. | reverse complement strand
CCTTCAGGAACAGGAAAGGCTCATGCAAGAGTTGGAGAGGCTCAACGCACTTTGCCAAAAACCGGAGGCCAAAGCAAAAATCGAGGAGATTGCCGCCGGAATCCTGCGAAAGAACGGAAAGTGGGCAACGGCATACGCCGAGGCAGAGAAACGTAGTCAGGAGCTGGCAGACAGGCTGCACCAGACCCAGAAACGCCTCAATGCTGTCAAACACTGGCTCTCACGGGAAAATCCTCGGACAAAGTATCGCTTGGTTATGCCCAAGACCAGTCCACAGGGAGCAACACGGAAAAATGACACAGCCCTGGTCAAATCTGCCGCCTCCGTCATTGCCGATGCCATGCTGGGAGATCCGGAGGCCGTACAACTGGTGGCACGGTCAAACAGTGATGGACTGGAAACTGAGAAAACATGGACACTGATGACGAAACTGGACAGGGACGCCCTGCGCAGAAAGGCTTTGCTCAGAGACATCTAATCGAAGGGAGGCTACCCGGTGGGAAGGAAACCCAAGGAACCATCGGAGTTTTACGGTGTTTGGGGACGGATGCGGGAGGAGTTTCTGAAACGGGAACATCCGGCCATCTACCGCCACCTCATGAAATCCGGCGAACTCATGGAGTATCTTGACGGCTACCAACAGGCATATTCCAAACGCGCCGCCGCACTGGATGCCGAACTGTCCAAGGAGCGGGGGCTGACCGATGACCTGATGGAACGCGACACACTACGGTGGATTTTGCTGGCGGGGCAGATACACTTGGAGGTGCTCAGGCGGCTGGAAGCGGAGATTCAGCGGTAGGAATTTATATGCTATCTAAATTGTGTCACCAGTGGTGACACAATTTATTCACTGATTGCAGGTAGACTAGCAAATTCCTGCAACTTCCTTTGCAATACGGATTTATCCGGCAGTTGAAGTTGATATTCGGAAACCATCATTGGAGACATAGTACGACTCATAGCGTATTCCACCACTTCATCATTCTTGGAGGCACAAAGAATCAATCCAACGCTAGGATTTTCATCGGATTTTTTCACTTGTCTATCCAGCCCCTCCAAATAGAAGTCCATTTTTGAGACATATTCCGGTTTGAATCTCCCCACCTTCAATTCGACAGCAACCAAACAACGAAGATTTCGATGGAAAAAAAGTAAATCAATTCGATAATCTTCACTGCCAACCTGAATTGGATATTCCTCGCCTACAAGCGTAAAGTCCTTGCCAAGCTCTAGGATAAACGCCTTCATGTTTTGCAATAGGGCTTTGCGGAAGTCATTTTCCCGATAACCATGCGGCAAATCCAAAAATTCCACCACATAAGAATCCATAAACGGATTTTCATTCAATTGTTTAACTGGCTCTGGAAGCAATTTTCCCTGCGAAAGCATATATCTCTCATAATATCCGCTATCTATCTGTCGCTCTAGTTGGCGTTTACTGTATCGCTCCTTGATACACAATCTTATGTAAAACTCACGTTCCTCGGCAGTTTTACTGCCAGCCAAGATGATAAGATGGTTCGTCCAGCTAATTTGGGGCTGTTGCACGTAATCAAAACGTGCAGCAGCCTCATTCAAGCCCCGGGATTAGGTGTAGAATTTAGGTATGCAAAAACCAAATTCACAGAAAGAGTATACGTCTTTAGGAGAGAATTATCAACTGTTTCTCCCCTCAAGATTGTGTTGCTTCTTGCTTTATTCTACAAAAAACCTGCCATTCCTGCCCCTGCGGCTCACTTGTCAGGCAGGAATCCCCCAAACTTTGGCGAATGTTGTCAAAGGGAAAATGTGCCAAAAGTTTTCTGTAATTTTCTATAAGGAAGTGATGAAAGCATGCCTGAAAATAATCACCCCCTAGCCATCTACTGCACCGCCTGTGGCGCACCTGCTGTCTACGACATCGTGAAGCAGGACTACCACTGCAAGTATTGCGGGGCACGGACGGATGTCAAGGAACCAGTGAAGAAACTGGGAGCCTGGCGTGATGCCCATAAGAAGAGCTTTTTCGCGGAAGAAAACTCTGCCGAGGGCCTGCACGTCTGCTCCAACTGCGGGGCCGAGGTCATGATCCCCGCAGGGGAGGCCACGGGAAAGTGCGAGTTCTGCGGCGGCAAATTCGTGCGCCGGGACTTTGCCCAATCAGATGAACTGCCGGAGGTCATCATCCCTTTCGTATTGACAGAGGAGGAGGCCAGGGAAAGACTGAGCGACTGGGCCAAGGCCAATACGAAGGAAAAAGAAGCCCAGTCAGTGCTAGGCGCCATTGACAAACTCAGGGGCTACTACCTTCCCTACGAGCTGGTCCGCGGCCCCGTCAGCGCCCAGGTGGAGCGCATGGAGACTTTCTCTGACAGGAAGTACCGCTGCGAGGGCTTCCTGAACGGCATTGCGGTGAACACTTCCAAGCAGCTGGACAATTTGGTGCTGGACGCCATGGAGCCCTTTGAGTGGACCGCCTCCCGCCCCTTTGAGTTCTCCTTTATCGCTGGCCAAAGGGTAAAGCTCTCGGACATCAATGCCAAAACTCTGGAGAAGCGTGTGCTGCGTGAGGTGGAGGAAGGCTTCCGCCCCGACGTGGAAAAAGAGCTGCAGACCACAGGTGTCACCATGCACATGACAGCAGGCAATATCCTGCGTCTGCCGGCCCTGCTGCCTGTCTACGTGCTCAGCCTTGGCCCGGTGCTGGCGGTGGTGAACGGCCAGACAGGCCGGGTAGCAGTATCCCGGGAGAAAGAGGAGAAAGTGCTGTCCTGGCTCATAGAGCCCACGGTGCTGACCCTGCTGGTGGGCGGCCTGCTGTCCCTTTGGAACCTTGAGGTGGGGCTCATGTCCATGGTGGTCTTCGGCCTCATCTTCTTCACCGCCTTCAGCGACGGCCGCGGGGAGGAATGGCGCCGGGTGATCTTCAAGACGAAGAAGAGCCGGGCCGAGCGAGTCCAAAGCAAGCTCACGGTGACAGAGGGGGACAACACCCTCGAAGATACCACCGCTAGGGCTGTCTTCATGGAGCCGGTGAACGGCCAGGATGTGCCGGTGAAAATAGCCTTTTACACCCCCAAACGCATCCTCAAGACCCTGCTGATGATAGCCGGCTTCAACCTGTTGCCTGCCATCATCGCCTTCCTGCTGGACTTTGAGGGCACCGCCGACTATTCCTACCTGTGCATCTGGCTGGTGCTGTCGGTGCCTGTGACCCTGATTCTCTGGGTAGCCGTAGGCCGCATCCGCATCTACAACTACCCCAGTCTGCGCCAGATACTGCCAGACGGCACCACCAAGCCCGTGAAGTCCGACCACAAGGACACGGATTCCCTCAGGGAAAATATCAAGGCCCTGACTGCCGCCAAAGGCTGCGGCCCCATCGCCTTCATGGTGATTTTCACTATCTTCATGCTGCTGGGCACCGTGGCCGCCATACTGTCAACAGAATGAAAAAAGCCCGGGGGCGTATGTTTCACGTGAAACATACGCCCTTTTTTATACTCTACCCTTTAAACAGGACAAGTGCTATACTATGAGTCAAAGTTTCCTGCGTAATCCAAAGGAGGTCCCCATGCCCATCTACCAACCCAGCCTGAAGGAACTCAATCTCGCCGAAGTCCGCCGCTATGCTGGCCTTGCCAAAGCTGACTTTGATGAAAGAATGATAGAAGAAGCCGCCCAGGAAGCCCTGCTGCTCGTCACTCCCAAAAGCGCCTATGCCCTCTATGACTACGACTGCCAGCTGGGGGTAATCAAGAGCGACAGGGATATATCACTTGTGGGCAAGTCCATCCACAAGCATCTGGCAGGCTGCGAGAAGGTGCTGGCCATCTCCGCCACCATCGGTCCCGATATAGTGGAAGCCATCACCCAGCACTTCGACGAAGGCCGCTACGCCCACTCAGTGCTGCTGGATGCCGCCGCCACGGAGGCGGTGGAGGAAACAGCCAACGCCCTGGAAAAGATGCTCGCTCCGAAAATCAAGGGCCAGGGCTTTGCCGCCCGCTGGCGCTTCTCCCCGGGCTACGGGGACTGGCCCCTGGAGGCCCAAAGGGAATTCCTGCCCCTTACGGGGGCCGGGAAAATCGGGGTCACCCTCACGGAAAGCATGATGCTCTCCCCCAGGAAGAGCATTACCGCCCTCATCGGCCTCTACCGCCCCGAAAAAGCCAATGCCCCCACCGCCCTCCCCGGCTGTCAAAGCTGCGGCCAGAAAGACTGCCCCAGCAGAAAAGCCCCGGCTTGATATTGTAAGCCAGGGCTTTTCTGAATTCATCCTTCCGGGAACATATTTTGCAACATAAATTTCTTGATTTCTTTCAAGTCATCGCATTTACGTTGTTGAAGGGCGATAAGATTGTCTATATTATCTAAGTGACGACCTATTTTGACTTGTTCGTCGAAACTTGGGTGTCTTATGATTTGTTGATGAAGTATACTTCCCTTTATCCCTTGAACAGTTCCTCCTGAA
>CAJOIN010000239.1 GCA_905234515.1 uncultured Selenomonas sp. | reverse complement strand
CAGGCCCAGGAGGTCAAGGCAAACGGCGGCGACACCTGCTTCTGCCCAGCCTGCATGGCGGGCAAGGCAATCCTGGATCATGCGGAACTGCTGGGATAAGGCAAAATGGACAAGAGAAAGCCACCTTTTTTGGGTGGCTTTTGTCGCATATACTTCATTTTTACGGACATTTTTGCGGTTTTTTGGATTGTTTGCTCCCGGTCTGCCAATTATAATAACTAATGTCGAGAAACAAGGGAAGATTTGGGAGGTTATTTGAGTGAAAGGTTTATTTCTGAAGAAGAAGGTTATCGCTGCCCTGATGGCAGGTATGTTTGCATTTGGCACTTTTACGGCAGCTGATGCTGCCAGCCGTGAGGAGCTGGCTGCTATCAATGTGCAGACGGCTGCTGATTTCCAGTATTGGGAGAAGAATGCTCCCAGCCAGAAGGCTCTGGTGAAGTATGTCAAGGATATCACCAATCCCAAGAGCAAGAACTTCATACCGCAAGAGGACCGCATCGCCACCTTTGATCTGGACGGCACCCTCTACTGCGAGACTGCTCCGTACTATTTCCAGGAGATGATGTTCCTGCATCGCGCCCTGGAGGACAAAGACTTTGCTGCTACTCCTGAGATGAAGGACATCGCCAGCAAGGTGAAGCCCTACATCATGAACAAGGAGTCCATTCCCAAGGATCTGGGAGCTGAGTTTGCCAAGCAGATGCGCAAGTCCTATGCTGGCATGACCAAGGAAGAGTACTCCGACTACGTGAAGAAGTTCATGGAGACCAACGAGGTTGGCCTCACGAACCTGAAGCGCGGCGAGGCTTATTACCTGCCCATGGTGGAAGTTGTTTCCTACCTGCAGAACAACGGCTTCACTGTCTACATGGATTCCGCCTGCGAGCGTGAGATTCTCCGCTGCCTGGTGGACGGCGTGCTGGACATTCCTTTGGACCACATGGTCGGCTCCAACGTAGCTTATGTCACCACGGGCATGGGCACTGAGGCTCCGGACAAGCACTTCTATGACCGCCACAAGGAAAAAGTGGTGCGTTCCGATGTGTTCCTGGGTGAGAACGGCAACTGCAACAAGATCTTCAGCATCTTCACCGAGATTGGCAAGCGCCCGGTGCTGGCTTTCGGCAACTCCATGGGCGACAGCGGCATGCTGGAGTTCAACCTGCAGAATGACAAGTACCGCACCATGTCCTTCTACGTGCTCTGCGATGACACGGAGAGGGAGCTGGGCAACCTGGCCAAGGCTGCAAAGCAGGAGAAATTCGCCAAAGAGCGCGGCTGGACCACTATCTCCATGAAGAAAGACTTTAAGACCATTTACGGCGACAACGTGAAGCGGGAAGCAAAGTAAGATTAATATATCAAGTCCCCCTGCAAGGCATATCTGGCCTGGCAGGGGGATTTTTAGGTGAACTTGCTTTATCTGCATAAAACCTGCAAGATTTTTATGCAGATAATCTTGACTTTCTGCATAAAAAGCATAGAATTTTATGCAGAAAGGTGGTGTGTGCCTTGCATAGGTTCGATTATTCATTTTTGGAAAGCGGTATGCTTCCGGCGGGATTGTTCAATCTGGCCGGAGATATTTACTCTATACGGGCGGCTAATCAGAGCCGCAGGGAGAACTATGAAGAAATCTTCACGGAACTTGCGGCCATCGCCAAGGTGCAGTCTGTCAAGTCTTCAAATGCCATAGAAGGAATTGTCACTACTGACAGGCGTATAGATGAAATCGTCAATGGAAACAGTGCCCCGCTGAACCACAGTGAGCAGGAAATAGCCGGCTACAGGGATGCTCTTGCTTTGGTGCACAGCCAATATAGCCAGATGGATTTCTGCCAGCGTGATATTCTTCGGTTGCACCGTGTCATGTTGGATGTGGCAGGGTATGACCATGCGGGAAGATATAAGGACGTTGACAATGACATTATAGAGGAAGACCGGCAGGGGCGCAGGAGGGTAAGATTTCATCCAACTTCAGCGGCAGATACGCCGGAGGAGATGGAGCAGCTGGTGCTGGCCTATCAGGAGGCCAGGGATAACCTGAGAGTGAACCAGCTGTTGCTCATCCCCTGTGTGATACTGGATTTCCTGTGTATACATCCATTTAGGGATGGCAATGGGAGAATGTCCCGTCTGCTCTCTTTGCTGCTCCTTTATCGCAATGGCTTTGAGGCGGGAAAGTACATTTCCTTTGAGGAACAGATAAATCATAGAAAAGGAAATTATTACGAGGCACTGCGAAAATCATCTACGGGGTGGCACGAAAATGAAAATGAATATTTCCCGTTTATTATAGAGTTCATCACTGCGCTCTATATGTGCTACAAGGAATTAGACAAGAGATTTGCCGTGGTAGGCAGTCGGAAAGTGACTAAGCAGGCCAGGGTGGAAGCCACAGTCCTTAATAGTCTGACCCCTATATCAAAGGCTGAAATCGGCAGGATACTGCCTGATGTCAGTGCCACGACCATAGAGGCTGTGCTAGGGCAGATGGTGAAAAATGGGGCCATACGGAAGATAGGTGCAGGACGCGGCACTAGATACATTTTGTGCTAGAATTAAAAAGAAAATACTTGCACAAGTTATGATCAGATTGGATTTGGGGAGAGATTTCATCATTTCCTTAGAACATAAAAAGGTGTGCATGGTTTGTACTGCCCCCCATAAGTTAGCTTTTCTAGGTCTAACTTATGGGGGGCAGTACAGTGTTTCGGAAGGGCCCGCTATAGTATTTTACTGTGTTTAGAGCTGTGCCTCCATCATGGCTCACACTGAGGGGAAGATGGCTTGGGCTGTTTCCTTGACCAGGGGATTGCCGCTGGCCATGGCGAAGCCTTGGAAGCGTTCTATCATGGAAAGGTCGTTCAGGTCATCGCC
>CAJOIN010000238.1 GCA_905234515.1 uncultured Selenomonas sp. | reverse complement strand
ACTGTGGACAGCGTAACTAGCTCTGACGCCAGCGAGCGTGCCAAGTCCCTGGTAGAGACCCGCGCCGCCACCACTACTTTCCTGAACTCCGCCATGGATATGATGGCGGGCCAGGGCTTCACCCAGGCCGCCAACGCCGTGGCCCAGGCAGCTGCGGAAAGCGGCCAGGGCGAGGGCCAGAGCAGCGATGCCGTCGCTGCCCCCACAGGCTTCACGCCCTTTGCCGCCTTCGGCGGCTCCTCCATGCGGGCCAAGAGCGGCTCCCATGTGGATACCAAAGGCTTTGGCCTGAATGTGGGCTTTGCCCGTGAAACCGTCAACCGCCAGGGCAAGCTCCTTTGGGGACCTTTCGTTGAATACGGCGGTGGCGACTATGACAGCTACCTTGATGATGGCACCCATGCCGACGGCGGCACCCACTTCTGGGGCGGCGGCCTCATGGCACGTCAGGTGAATAACAATGGTCTTTACTACGAGGCCAGCCTCCGCGGTGGCAAAGTAAAGTCCGACTACAACGGCAGGCTTGACGGCATCGGCAGAGTCAACTACAACAGCTCTTCCCCCTACTTTGCCGCCCATGCAGGGGTAGGCAAGGTCTTTGATATTGGCCATAACAACACCATTGATGGCTATCTGAAATACTTCTACAGCCATCAGGGCAGCGATGATGCTACCATCCATCTGGAAGGGCTGGATGATGAAAAGGGCCGCTTCGACAGCGTAGACAGCAGCCGCCTGCGTCTTGGCTTCCGCCTCACCCACAAGCTGGACGAAAAGAGCAGCTTCTACGGCGGCCTGGCCTACCAGTACGAATTCAACGGTGATGCCAGAGCCACCTTCAACGGCACCGCCGCCCCCAGCCCCAGCCTCAAAGGCTCCAGCGGCATGATGGAGCTGGGCTATACCATAAAGCCCGGCAAAGATGACCGCCTGACCCTGGACCTCTCCGTCACCGGCTGGGCCGGCAAACAGCGCGGCGTAACAGGCCAGCTGGGAGCCACCTGGAAGTTCTGATACTTCAAAGCAAATTCATAGCACGACAATAAGCGCCCCAGGGCAAGGGATTCCCCCGCCCTGGGGCGCTTTTTACTTTATGCATATTCTACTTTATATTATATTTCTCATACATCTCAGCCCGATAGGCCTTATCCGTGGCCACCCGTACCACAGCCTCATTCTGACCATCAGCCACTAAGGCTTCTACCAAACGCCCCATGCGGTCCTCGCCTTCATTGCGTCCCTTACTCAAACCCTCGTCCATTATCTCCTGCATTATCTCACACATACGCCTGACCCCCTTTTCATTGGTCTTGAAAAACCTGGCCCGCTCTGCCAGTTCGGGATAGTTCATGTCATCCGGATTTGTACAGTGAAAATCGTGCATCAGCTTGCCAAGTGCATCATCAGCCTCAAAGGAGGCATTCACATAAATGATTTCCGCGCCATCATCGAAAACGGCCTTGTCAAGTTCCTCAATCATACGTTTGATGTGATAGATAGGCTTCCCACCCTTAAGCACATCATTTTTATTGGGCACTTCATTCTGGTTTATCATTTCCGTAACGGTGAGATCATCACGCCCCGTGATGATTCGCAACATCAGTTCCATGCCCTCAAGGTTGTCACTGAAGCAGCTGTTGAAAAACGTATCGTCCAGCAAACGGAACCGCTGGATTTTCTCGATATACGCCTGCCGCAAGGCTTCATCATCAGTAAACGTAGCAATCCCTCCCTTCACCTATATTTTACAATGTTCAGACAGGAAATCAAGATATCGGCGAAGATTGCGCATTATCCAACTCAAGTACAGGTCAGGTACAGGTATTTCCCCTTTTCAGGCCGAATTTTTGCAATACTGTACCTAAGTACAGGAGGAAACCACCCCATTAGGGCAGAATTCTACTCAAGATTTTAATTCTATGAAGGGGATTACGCTATATGAAATTGACAAGAAGAGAATACCGCAGTCTGCAATATATCCGTTTCCATATAATCCCTCATACATAAAGCAAGGCGGGTGTCATTGAGAATTTCCTCCTCACAAAATTCATCTACAGGCAGGATTTTTCCAAAAAACTGGTGAACATATGTCCTCGAAAAGTTAACCACAATACCAAACACCTGGAAGGGAAAGATTCATCGTGGCGTTATTAAATAATGCCTGTAGCAATCCAGCCAAGTTCGTCATATCCACCTTAGCCCTCACTGGCTTGGGCTTCAGTTTCATATCCCCCTCTTTATGCCTAGCCAAAAATGTCACCATTGAAACATGCGCAGGTGGCGGAGCTGCCGTTGACGGAATTAACGTAACCGGCAACAATACTTCAGTGTATGGCAATTACACTGGCAGCAGCACTAATGCCTTTGACAATAACAACCCATCAGGGCACGTGGTTACTATCAACGGAGGAACTATACATATATTGTGCGGCGCCAGAACCTCAAAAAACAATATACCTGCCAACGACAATACCGTTATTATCCATGGCGGCACTATAACTGAGGCAGTATACGGAGGACACACTTCAGGCGGAACCGCCAAGGACAATACGGTCAATATTCTGGCCCCTGTGTCTATTTCCTTAGTTTACGGTGGTTATACCGGAACATCCGGGGGCATTAGCTCCAACAACACCTTAAATGTATTTGCCAAAGGCGTTGAAGTCAAATCCAAACTTGAAAAATTCCAGAATATGAACTTCTTTCTGCCTGCTAACGCTGCGGCGGGAGATATCATGCTGACATATACCAGTGTCAGCAATACCTGTGACCTTAGAGGTGTGACTTTCGGCGTAGGCGCCCAGCCAGGATTGAACCTGGCCATAGGCGATAAAGTAACTCTTATCTCAAGTACCAATAACAATCTTCTCACCGATGATGTGCTGCACACCACCCCAAAGCCCACCCTCC
>CAJOIN010000237.1:3018-5706 GCA_905234515.1 uncultured Selenomonas sp. | reverse complement strand
CTGGGGGATGCGGTAGCTCAGATTGCCACCGTTGCGCTCATGCCAGCCTTTTTTGAAGGCATCCGCCGTCAAACGCACAAAGCCTTCCAAAAATTTGCTTTCTTCGATTTTCATTGGTCTGCTCCTATCTCTTAAATTTCAACCTGCTTCACATCAAAGGATTTCGCCACAGCGGCGCGGGCCTCCGGCAAGTCGCTGAACACCTTGTCCTTCAGCATCTGGGCCAGGAGGTTGCCAATGGCGGTAGCCTCCACCGGCCCCGCAAAGACCGCCTTCCCCGTGGCCTGGGCCAGCAGCTTGTTCAGGAATCTGTCCTGGCAGCCGCCCCCCACCACATGAATGGTATCGTACTGCTTGCCCGTGACTTCCTCGATTTCCGCCACGGTCTGGGCATAGCACTTGGCCAGGCTCTTGTAGATGCAGTACAAAAGCTCGCATTCCGTCTCCGGCTTTTCCTGCCCGGTCTTTTCGCAGTAGTCCTGCACCGCCTTTATCATGCTGTCCGGCGCCAGGAAGGAGGCGTCGTTCACATCCACCACCGAGGTGAAATAGCGCCCGATATGGGCCAGTTGATACAATTCCTCGAAACTGTAGGCATGCTTGAATTCCCTGCGGAGGGATTGCATCATCCACATGCCCATGATGTTTTTCAGATACCTGTAGCGGCAGTGGTAGCCCCCCTCATTGGTGAAATTGTGCTTGCGGCTCTGCTCCGTGCTCGATGCCCATAAGGGACCAGGTGCCGGAGGAAAGGTAAATGCTGTCCTCGGACATGGTGGGCACGGCCATGACTGCCGAGCCGGTATCATGGGTGGCGGGCAGCACCACCTCAGTCTGGTAGCCGATGGTTTCCGCCATTTTGTCCGTAAGGGGCCCCACCACGGTCTTGGGCATGTTCAGCTTGCCAAAGAGCCTCCGAGGTATGCCAAGAATATCCATGAGTTCCCAGTCCCAATCCTGGGTCTGGGCATTCACTAACTGGCTGGTGGTGGCATTGGTGTATTCATTGGCCCTTTCACCCGTCAGAAGGAAATTCAGGTACTCCGGCACCATCAGGAAACTCCGGGCTTTTTCCAGAAGCTGGGGAGTATCGCGTTTAATGGCCATCAACTGGTAAACGGAGTTAAAGAGCTGCTTCTGGATGCCGTTGCGGGCGTAGAGCTTTTCCTCGGGTATCAGCTTATAGACTTCTTCGTCCATGCCCTTGGTGCGCCCGTCACGGTAGGCCACCGTGGGGCCCAGGACGTTGCCCCCCTCATCCAGCAGCACGAAATCCACGCCCCAGGTGTCGATGCCCACGCTCACGGGCACGCGGCCCAGCTCCCCGCATTTCTTCATGCCGGCTGTGACCTCGTGGAAAAGGTGCTCCAAATCCCAGCACAGATGCCCGCTTTGCTTCACCAGCTTGTTCTCGAAGCGGTAGATTTCCTCCAGGCGTATCTTGCCCTTTTCCAGCCAGCCCAGGATATGCCGCCCGCTGGAGGCACCGATATCCACAGCCAGATAATATTTATTCGCCATTTTCTGCCTCACTCATCTGCATACAACTTCACAGGGAACATTCAAAATCTTGGCCACCTTCCTGATGGTGTCGATATGGCGGCCCACTGCGGCAGCCATGTGATGGGTGGGGCCTGCCTCGCTCCACCTGTTCACGAACTCCCTGGCCCCGCAGGAGAAACGGGTACGCATATTCGTATCGCCGAAGGTGAAGATGGGGCCTTCCTCATTGACGCCCTCCGCTGCCACGAACTTGAAATTGCCGTCCTTGTCCTGGGTGATGGCGAGATAGGTAATATCCCCCGTAGGCGGGTAGAACTGGGTGAGGTAGCCGCCCCCCGCCTTGCCGTGGAAAACAGGCACAATCTTCATGGTAGGCTTCTTCGCCTGGGAAATGGCCGCATCGCCGGAGCCGGAATGACCGATGATGCAGATATCCTCGTTGAAGTCGATGGAATACATCTCGGAAAGCTGGCCCGTACCGGCAATGGTCTTCAGGATGGACATGGCCATGGCAACCTTGATATCACCCTCCACCGCGCAGGCCGTGCCCTGCTTAATCAGCATGGAGAAGGCCGGTATCAGCATACTGTCCAGCTTCCCGGCCTGGCCCTTGGCAAAGCCGTCATAATGGGAGGCGATGAGTCCCAGATGCTCGTCCTTCACCCACTGCTCGAAGGCCACCACATACCTGGCCATCTCCCAGACAGTCTCCACCGTGGCGCCGCCCTCGATATCGAAGGTGGCCATATCCTCGGCCTTGGCCCTGATGGCAGCCTCGTCCGTGATATCGTCGGCAATGGCCCACATCTTCTCCCAGTCGAACTGCTTCGTGTAGAGGAACATCCTGTTATAAAGATTCGTTTCATCAATGTAGAGATCCATCATGCCGGGATAGGGCCTGCCGATCTGGGCGATATTCGTATCCCGGAAACGGCGACGCACCTGAGCGGCCCTGCACCAGTCAGCAATCTCCGCCGCAGCAGCCTCATCCCCGCCTTCCACGACGCCGGTGATGACCGCATGGCGCTTGCCGGCCCGCTCCAAATCCGCCACCGCCTCGCCCGTGGCACCGCCCTCGATATCGAAGGTGGCCAGGATATCCTCGGCCTTGGCCCTGATGGCGGCTTCGTCCGTGATATCGTCGGCAATGGCCCACATCTTCTCCCAGTCGAACTGCTTCGTGTA
>CAJOIN010000237.1:0-2920 GCA_905234515.1 uncultured Selenomonas sp. | reverse complement strand
CGGCCCTGCACCAGTCAGAAATCTCCGCCGCAGAAGCCTCATCCCCGCCTTCCACGACGCCGGTGATGACCGCATGGCGCTTGCCGGCCCGCTCCAGATCCGCCACAGCCTCCCCCGTGGCACCGCAGGCGTAAAGCTCTCCCAGCCAGGTGGGGATATCCGTCCTCTCATAGTCAGGAGCCTTTTTCTTCTGCAAATTCACCACCACCACCGGCACATCCAAATCACGGATGGCAGGCAGCACATTGTAACTGGTGGCATAGGTCAGCATCTGCAGGAGCACCAAATCCACATCCGCCGCCCGGAACTTGTCCCCCGCTGCCATGGCCTGCTCCTTCGTAGTGACCAGCCCGCCGTCAATCAGCTCCACCGTATCCGGCAAAGTCTCCTTGAAAGCCCCGTACTGGGCTTCAAACTCCGGCACCAACTGGGGGAACTGGGGCAGATAAGCCCCCAGGGCGATGGAGAAGACACCGACTCTTGCTTTCGTCTCAACTAACATAATGAACCTCCTGTGCATTCATCTGCGTTGTTCTTTGTTCTTGATGATTCTATTATAAGCATAAATACAGAGAAAAGCAAGAGTTTTTTCTTTGTTTATTTGTGTTTTATTGAGGTTTCTTGGGGAAACCCCTCTATGTTGCCTATATGTTTGCTATCCACAGGGTCAACTAGATAAACGACCAGAGCCTATTGATTGATTTTATTGTTTGCCTTCGTTAAGAATAAGTTGCAAATTTTCTGTAATCAATATATAATAGCTAATATAGGCAAAAACCCTAGTGTAAGACCTCGTTCAGATATAGACTAATGAATCGTTCGAGATGTAGTCAGATGCAAAGAAGATGAAAGAAACTTACAAAACATGGAACCTTGCAGTCAGAGGCGAACATTTTGAAAAAATTGAACCAGTGAAATGAGGTGATTATATGTATATTGTAAACGATATTTGCTATGCCGGAGAATTGAAGGAAGGTATAAAGGTAACGGAAATAAAGCCTCTGAATGGCGGTATGCTACTTGTCACATTCTCCACTGGAGAGAAAAGACTTTTTGATACAACAAAGCTAAAGGGAACTGCATTCCAGCCCTTGTCTGATGAAAAGATATTCAACAATCCAACGCTGTTTCATGGAGTTATTACATGGAACAACGGTGAGATAGACGTGGCTCCGGAGACGGTTTATAAGGAAAGCTATGCGTATGACGAGTAGGTTATTGATATACAAGTAAAATATTTAGAAATGACAGAAAGGACGTTAATTATGATAAAAAAAATGGAAATATCCAATTTTAGAGGTTTTCAGCATATTACGATAGAAAATTTATCTCCAATAACTATTATCGGCGGTAAAAATAATTCGGGAAAATCTGCTGTGCTAGAAGCAGCTATGTTGCCGAATGTCTTGCTTTCACTAGATTATTTTAAATTTTTCTCTGCTGTCAGGAATGCAGGAGACCAGATTTTTTCGCCAAATCAAATTTGGAATCCACTATTCTATCGCATGGAAAGCACAGATGAACTTGAAATTAAATACGAACATACTGATGAAAAAACCGCCATTAAATTTTCCAAAGTATATATTGACCGCATGAAGTCATCGAGCATAGGAACAGCTCCTATGCTCCGAAAATTTAGTGATAATAGTTTCAAAAAAAACTTTACACTTCACATGAACTATGCGGACAAAGAACAAACTATTTCCGGTGAATATACTATACAACGCGATATGATGAACAATAACATCATAAATTTTAAGTCAGATGCGGAGGTTTCCTTTCCTATCGTTTCTTTGGAAAATATATATTATTATAAGCAACCTTCATATCTTTTACAGTTGCCTGAATGGATCAGTCAAATATCCTTGGACGATGAAAAAATGAATCTCTTGATAACTGCACTGCAAAAATTTGATAAAAATATCGTTGATATTGCACCAATTTCAGAGAATAATATATCTTTTGTGTATGTAAAATTCAATTCGGGAGATATTATCCCGATCAACTATTTGGGCGATGGAATAAACAAGGCTATTTCTTTATTGCTTTGTGTTCTTAATTTTAGCAATGGAATTCTATTGATTGATGAAATAGAAAATGGATTATATTTTAAGCTTTACGATGAAATATTGCCGATGCTATGCGAAACAGCACTATCCACTAACTGCCAAATTATAATGACTACACACAATAGGGATGTTATAAAAACAGTTGTTAATAGCATGAAAAATTTAAGCCACATAGATGATGTCTGTTATCAAAGGATGTCTTTTTCAAAAGGAAATAGGCAGGCGTTCGCTTTTTCGGGAGATGATATTATCAGCTCGTTTGATTCCAATATGGAAATGAGGTGAAATGTTTATGGAAAATAATCAACAAAATAAGACTAACGAGTATGATATGGATAAACCGTATGTTATTATTTGTGAAGGCGTGGACGATAAATTATTTATAGAAGCATATTTGAAATATTTATCAGCCGATGAATTGATTCGGTGCGAACAATATAACACAATGAAATTAAATGGATTGGACAATATAAAGAAAGAAATGAAGAATTATAAGCGGTATAGCAATTACGAATACATGGAGAGTTTTCTTTTTATATGCGATGCAGACAAAAACGCAGGCGTTGCCGTAGACTCTATGAAAGATCATATTCAACGAACTTGGAATGTCGTATTGAATGGGCACGGAGATTTTAAGAGAGATTCTAATGGGGTTAGCATAGGTTTATACGTCATGCCTGGCATGGATGATAATGGTAACCTTCGTAATGGCACATTAGAAGACCTCTGTTTAAAACTGTTAAAAACAGAAAAAGAATATAATAATCCTGCACAACTTACTAGGGATATAGATGATTATATTGATAAAATTCAAGAAATACGTATATCACAATTAAAACGGATTCATAAAA
>CAJOIN010000236.1:496-5244 GCA_905234515.1 uncultured Selenomonas sp. | reverse complement strand
GCAAGGATTTTCTTTTTCATATGCACACCTCAAATCGTCAGGATGTGAATTCTGGCGTTTTTTTGTTCCCAGATGCAGGGCCTGCTGGGGGCAGGCTTTCTGGCAAGCGCCGCAGCGGATGCACTCCGGGGAGTTTGTTTGCTTCCTGGGGTCAATGTCCATGGGGCAGGCTCTCTGGCAGGCGCCGCAGGAAATGCAGCGGCTCTTGTCCAAGTGCAGCCTGCAGATGGAGAGGGGATTCATAAGGCCGTAGATGGCTCCCAGGGGGCAGAGGGCCTTGCAGAAGAAGCGGGGGACTGACATGCAGGCAATGAGCACGGCTGCCAGTATGGCGGCTTTCAAGGCAAACAGCCCCCCTGCTGCTTCCCGGTACTCCGGGTGGGTGAGGAGCAGGGGCAGGGCGGCCTCCAGGGTGCCTGCGGGGCAGATGTACTGGCAGAAGGCGGGAGGGCCGATGCCCTCTGTCAGCATAAAGAAAAGGGGCAGTCCCAGGACAAAGACCAGGAGCATAAGATATTTCAGATAGAGCAGGGGGGCGTAGAGTTTTTTCCGGGGCAGGGGGACTTTGGCCAGCAGTTCCTGAAACAGGCCGAAGGGGCAGAGGAAGCCGCAGGCCAGGCGGCCCCAGAGCACTCCCAGCAGGAGCAGGAAGCCCCCTGCATAAAAGCTAAAACCGTAGCCTGCCGTCCCTCCCACCGTCTGGATGGCTCCCAGGGGGCAGGAAAGGGTGGCGGCAGGGCAGGAGTAGCAGTTCAGGCCCGGGGCGCACAGTTCCTTGGCGCTGCCCTTGTAGAGCCTCCCGCCGGTGAGGTTCATAAGCTGCTGGTTGGTGAGAAAGGTGGCCATTAGCTGGATCAAGCGGCGGCGGGCAAGACTTACAAGCATCACTTAGCCCAGCCCTATACATTCCATGCAGACCCGCGCTGCTTTGTTCAGGATGATATTTGCCTCTCCCCGCCGGAGGCCCCAGGCCATGCTGCCTATGGCCTGGAGCAGCAGCAGGCAGCGGATTTTCCAGAGGCTCACTTCAGATACCTCGCCAGCAGTTCCTTGTATTTGGGCACGTTGGCTCCCACTACCTGCTCGCCGATGATCCTGCCTTCCTCATCCACAAAGATGGTGGTGGGCACTGCCTCCACCTTGTCCAGGTACTTCATAAGCTCCTGGCTGGGCAGCAGGTTCACGAAATCTGCCTGGGAATCAGACAGGATTTTGAGGGCGGCGGCAGTTATTTCCTTATCTTCGGGGCCGCTGGCATCGCAGACCAGGCCGATAAGCTGGGCCTCCTGGGGCATTTCCTTTGCCCAGGCACCAAGCTCCGGCATCTCCCCGATGCAGGGCGGGCAGAAGGTGCCCCAGATATTTATGACCGTCACTTTCTTGCCCTTGAAGATATCCTGGGTCACTTCACGGCCCTTAAGGTCTGCGGTCTTGAAGGCGGGGAATTTCTCACTGGCGGCAGCCTCCTGGGTCGTCTGGCTGTGCTCCGCAGAGCAGCCGGAGGCGAAGAAGACGGCGGAAGCGGCTGCTATGGCGAGGGCCGTGATTTTGAAAAAATTGTGCATGACAATCCCTCCTGCTTTTTATTTTATCCGATGTATTCAGTATAGCAAATAAGGTCAAGAAAGACCATGGGATTTGGTAATTGTCACCCTTACAACTGTTCCTCCCCCTTCCCTGGGTCTGATGGTGAGGCTGTCTCCCTGCATTTGCAGCCGCTCCCTGATATTTGCCAGGGCGATGTGGGGCCGGTGGCTGCCTGCGGGGGCATCGGGTCGGGGCAGGCTTTCCTCCGGTGCAAAGCCTGGGCCGTTGTCCTCCGGTGATCCGGCTGCCGGAGGGGGTCTTGCGGGTGCGGATGGTGATGTGCAGGGGGGCCTCTTCCGGGTCCATGCCGTGCTTGACGGCATTTTCCACTATGGGCTGGAGGGTCAGGGGAGGCAGGCGGAATTCCTTGTGGGGGGTGTCGTATTCCACGAACAGCCTGTCCTCGAACTGTACCTGTTCCACTGCCAGGTAAGCCCTGGTGTGCTCCAGTTCATCGGCAAAGGGTATGGAGTCAACGCTTGCCAGTGCTGTGAAGTTCTTCCGCAGGTAGGTGGTGAAGTCCAGGGTCACTTGCTGGGCTTTTTCAGGGTCTTTGGCGCAGAGGTAGTAGATGCTCATCATGGCGTTATAGATGAAGTGGGGCCGCATTTCCAGCACCATGATGCTGGCCCGCTGCTGGGCGATTTCCCGCTGCTGGCGCATGTACTGCTCTATCTGGTGGAAAAGTATGATGACGAACATGGAAAGGGAGGAAAGGACGACACCTGCAAAGACTGTTTCCGGGGAGTAGAAAAAGGTGTGGATAATCAGGCTGGCCGTCAGCGGCAGCAGGTAAATGAGGAAGGCCGCAAAATATTGGGGCTGCAGCTTGCGGCGCCGCCGCATTACGCCGCTGATATTTATCAGCATGGGTGCGACCTTGGCAGCCATCAGCAGGGGATGCCAGGGGCCGCGGCAGAATTCGTTATCCTCTGTGACACAGTACAGGGAATCGGTGAACTGGGCCGCTCCCAGCAGGAGGAAGAAGAAGCAAAAGGCGGCAGCCACAGCGCGGAACAGGCCGCTTTTTTGCCAGCTTTCCCCGCAGGAGTGCAGCAGATAGGCTGTGAACACAGGCATGGGCAGGGGGATAAGGAGGTATTCAAGATAGATGGAGATTCTCTCAGCCGTGGCCATGGCTGGATTTTGAAAAATAAGCAGCTCAAAGAGGCTTACAGCCGTGAGCAGCGTGATGTCGGCGAAAAGAAAGACAAAGAAACGCCTGTGCCAGTGGCCGGTGCCGGGCATGACGGCGGCAATTCCCAGCCCCAGGGCCGTCAGGGTTGTCAGGGCGCTGCTCAGGCTTGCCCTTAAAAGCACTCCCCAGTCATCCATTTGCATCTGCCTCCCCTGCCGCAAAGGGATGCCGCAGGTTTTTCATCTGGGCACGCACTGCCTCCGGAGTCAGGGGCTTCAGGAGGAAACCGCTGGCTCCGGTGCTCCAGGCATCGAAGGAATATTCCATATAGGCGGTGAGATACACCACATTGGTGCAGGGATTCAGGGCCAGAAGCCTGCGGCAAAGGTCAAGGCCGCTGGTCTTTCCCAGCTCAATATCCAGAAAGGCCAGGGCTACAGGGTTTGCCCCGGCAAATTCCAAAGCCTCCGAAGGCTTGGTAAAGCCCGTGACATTGGCTTCGGGCAGAGCTTCTTCCAGGACGGGCAGGGCTCCGGACAGGAATATTTTCCTGTCATCCACCATAATGACCTGGGGTGGCGCAGCCTCCCTTTTAGCCGCCGCGTTCAGCAGGGTGTTGACATCTGTGCCCAGGCACCCGGCCAGCCGTGAGAGCATGGCGGCATCCGGCAGGCGGCTGCCCGTTTCCCAGCGGGCCACCGCAGAGCGGGTGACATACATCAGCTCCGCCAGTTCACGCTGGGAAAGGCCCTTCTCCCTGCGCAGTTTTTTAAGGATTTCCGCAAATAGTAGGTTCATTGTCTTTTACCGTGATCAGGTTAGAATAACTTCCGACGTTTCAGTTTACCCTTGAAAAGGGGAAAAAGCAAGCCGCCTTTGCCGGACGGGAGTGACATTATGGAACACCCACTTGTTTGAAAAGGTGTAAAAACGCTATAATTCAGACATATGGTATCAGAAGTAATGTGATGTATCAGCAGCAGAAAGGATGTTATTATGGGAAAAAACATTACCCGCAGGGAGTTCGTCAAAAATGCAGCTCTGGGCTTGGCAGCTCTGGGGCTGCTGCCCTATGAGGAAGTTTTTGGGGCGGGCAGGGGCCCGGCCGATCTGGTGGTCTACGGGAAAATCTTCACCTCCGAGGGCAATAAGCTGGTGGAAGCCTTTGCCGTGAAGGACGGCAAATACGTTTACGCAGGTGACAGGAAGGGTGCCGAAGCCTTTGTGGAAAAAGGCAGGACAGAGGTGGTGGACTACACCGGCAAGGGGCTTGTGATGCCAGGCTGCGGCAACGGACATGCCCACTATATGCTGGGCTATGCCCTCTCCACCGTGGGCACCATGGTGAGCATGGAAGATGATGCCCATAAGTTCATGACGGAGATCCTCCCCGCCACGGTCAGGAAGGCCAGGGAAAACGGCTCCAAGGTGGTCTTTGGCCAGGGCTGGAACCTCGAAAGGTTCAAGTCCCACATTCCTACCCGTCAGGAAATTGATGCGGTCTGCAGCGACATTCCCGTCTACTTTTTGGACGACGAATGCCACAAGGCCATCACCAACACCCTGATGCTGGTGCAAGCGGGCATTATGAAGGAAGACGGCACCGTGCTCAAGCGAGAGATAAAGGGCGGCGCAATCGGGATAGGGACAGACGGCACTCCCACGGGCTTCCTGTCGGAGCAGGCTCAGACCTATGTGCGCCAGTTCATGGATCACGAGAGCCTGTATTCCCTTAACATGGCCCTTTCCAACCTTGCAGACATCGAGCACCGTATGCTGTCCGAGGGGTACACCATGTACCATGAAGGCTGGGGCAACTATTTCGTGAACAACAATTACTACAAGGCCCTGCAGCAGCTTGACCGGCCCGGCAAGCTGAACTTCGTGGTGGGCCTGCCCTACGAAATCGAAAGCTGGATGGATATGGACGAGGCCCTGGGCAGGGCCGTGGAAGCAAGGAAATATGCCTCTGCCCGGGTGATCCCCAGATGGATAAAGCTCCCGCTGGACGGCACGGTGGAAA
>CAJOIN010000236.1:0-479 GCA_905234515.1 uncultured Selenomonas sp. | reverse complement strand
GGGATGAAGCAGGGCTGACGGAGATTACCCGCAAGGCCAATGCCCTGGGGCTCACTGCTCATGTTCATGTCATGGGCAACAAGGGTGTCCATACGGTGGTCAATGCCTTCGTCAACGGCGGCAGGGATGAAATGCGCAATATCCTTGTGCATGTACGCAATGTGGATGAGCCGGATTACAAGCGCATATCAGAACACAATATATATGTAACTTCAGGAATTACCTGGCACCATTTCAGCGATGAGACCCAGAAGGAACTGCCGAAAATGCTTCCGGCGGAGATGGCGACTAAGGCATATCCCATGAAGAGCTTTTTTGACTACGGCATTCCCACCTCCATCCACTCGGACTATCCCGCCCTCTCCGGCAGCGCCGACGACCCCTTCGGCATTATGGAGATTGCCGTCACAGGTACCTATCATCTGGAGAAGGGCAAGCCCATCTGGACGGAAGAACTGGTCACCCGTGAGCAGGCCCTG
>CAJOIN010000235.1 GCA_905234515.1 uncultured Selenomonas sp. | reverse complement strand
GAATCTGCCGGTCTTGGCAAATCTTTCGGCTATGAGTGTGCCGGTGGCAGCGGCTGTGGGGTCGCCTTTCAGCAGGATTTTTGCTTCCTGTGCCAGGGTGCCTCCCTGCCCGCCCGCATGCCTGAAGCCAAGCTCAATGGCATTCTGCAGCAGGAACTGGATGGCCACGGGCTTTACGCCCACCCGGAACATGCCCAGGGCGGTTTTCTTGCTGTCCTCTATGGCATCGTCTTCGGCGTAGGCTATCATGTTGCGGGCAGATTTCAGGGCCAGGAAGGCCGCCTCGGACATTCCTGCCGTGTAGTAGCCCAGCACCATACGTCCCACAAAGCCCAGTTTTTCTTCCACAATCTCTCCCATTTCCAGGGTGGCCAGCGTCCCCAGCCAGACTTCATCTGCCAGGGTTGGCGGCAAAACATCCGGGTCTACATTGGTGCCCCTGAATTTACCCGTGTTATAGTTTATCCAGATGTATTTGACCTTTTCCATCTGGTAGGGGTCATAGCCATAGTCCGGGTCGTAGCCTTTCCTCATAAGCCGGGCCAGGTTGTAGAGGGAGAAAAGTTCATCCAGCAGGTTGTTTTTCTCTATCTTGTCGATGATATGGTCCAGCAGTTCGCTGAACTTTTTGGTCTCAGCAAGGTATTGCTCCTTGTCTGCATCCTTGAGCTTCAGCAGGGGCTGGCTTCTGAGAACAATGTCCTGGCTGATGTTGAGGATTTCTTCCTTGCCGCCTTTCCTGGGCACTTTTACGGTCAGCTTCAGCACCGCTTCATAGCGGGAAGGCGGGTCAAGGACTGCTTTGCCATGGATAAGGCACTTGGTTCCTTCAAAGCCGCCGTCATCATAGGCCAGCTCAAATTTCAGCTCTTCGTCTATGAGCTTCTTGAGGCTTTCGTCCTTTTCATCCTTGGGCACGACCTTGAAGGTATCCACCTCAGGGGTGGGGGCCATGACAAAGGCGCTGTTGGTTTCCTCGTCCCAGGTGAGGTATTTAAGCCGCGTCTCGGTGAGGCCGCACACGAAATCCTCTTTCTTGATGTTGGTAATACGCTTGCCCTTGGCTTCGTCCTTCAGGAAGCCGCAGCAGTTGATGCCGTCTATGTCGAAGATGAGGCCCATGTGGATGCGGTAAAGGGGCAGTTCCTTTTCCAGCACCTGTTCCTCTCCCGTGTCGGGCAGGGTCCTTGCCGCCTTGACCTTGAGATAATAAAGGTCGATTTCTCCGGGAGGCTTTTCGTCCTTGGCCTTTTCCGTGATGTTGGCATAGAATGCCCCGGGGTATTTGGCATCCGGCTCAAGTTCAACAGTATAGCCGCCTTCCGGCTCTATCTTGGCCGTGACCGTGGCTTGGGTTATGTCCCCGAAATTGGCCACGCCAAAGGGCAGTCGGCTGGTCTTGTCATAGCGGGCAGGCAGGCTGAAGTTTTCCTGCCCGAAAATAATAGCCGCTTCGCCCATGACCTGGAAGATCATGTTCTCCGTGAGGGTGCCGCCTTCGCCGATGAATCTGAAGGAGACAACGCATTCTTTTTCCTTGAAGCTGGCATCCGGGATGGAAAGCTCTGCTCCCTTGTAGCCGTTCACCATGCCGCCGTCCCAGACGGAAAGGCCGGGGGTGCCGGAGGCAATGGTTATCCGGGCAGACAGGTCTTCCCGTGGCAGTTCCACCCCTTCCGGGGTAATCTCGGCAATACGGGCATAGATAGGCCGTGGTTTTTCCGCCACCTGCAAGGCATTGCCGAAGTTCTTGTAGACATAGAGGCGGAAGGAGCTCTGCTTCTTCTCCTCCCCCTTGGCGCTGCCGCCGGCAGCACCTATTGCAGCCGCCGCTGCCGCGCCGCCTATGGCAATAGCGATAGGTATAGCCACCCCGCCATCCTCGCCAGGGGTGCCGGGAGCATGAGTGGTGACGGTGACAGCATCCTTGTCGCCGCCTGCTTCGGCTTTGAGGTTGTCAGGCCAAATGTCAAGGATAATAGGCTCGCTGGCGGTAATAGAGAGGTTAGCCAAATACGTTTCAAGCTTTGTCAATATTGCATTATGCGCCTCAGGAGTATTATCACCAGGATTAGCCCTAAACTGAAATACATATTTCTCTGGTAGTGATGGTATTTCTACTAAAACCAAAGCAATTGCTCCGTCACTGTTAAATATAGCTTTTTTATCTCCTTTAGGTATCCAGTAACGGTGCCCCTCTCTCATATACACCTTATGCCCCGAGGCTGTATTAAACTCTTTTTCACTGTATTCATATCCATTTGTTTTTTTATTTGTTTTTTTCCAGTAATCTAAATATTTTCCGAAGTCATCACCAAAACTACCATTTTTCTTATAGGTAGGGGCAGCATATAATGTATCTCCTAAAACGCCCCCACTTTCATATAGTGGCGTACATCCCTCAAAACGCACATTTTCCTTGTTAGGAATTTCTGAAATAAACAAATCAAACCGTCCCGTATATAGCGGGTAACGGTCATCCTCTTTATTAAGTGGTGCATCATCTGGCAACTGCTGCCAAAATGCCTTAAATATTATATGCCAATTATTTGTACGCGGAAATTGCAACTCAACCATTTTTGCATCTTTAACAAAGGCGCTACTTATCATATCAACACGATACCGCCTGTTGCTGTTTTTTATCTTATCCCACGGAATGAAATACTTCTGCCTATCCGCATTTGCCGCTTTTAGTGCTGTCAAGTCCAATGTGTGAATATCCATAGCAGATTCTATCTTTTCTTCCGCAGCCGCCACACCAGCCAGCCACACCATCACCGCCATCATCACAGCCGCAATTCTGCCTAATATCCGCCTGTCCATAAGCCTCCCCCGTTCTTCTTTATCTTCCCATCTCCTCATGCCGGAGGGTGGGCACATGCTTGCCGCCCAGGTATGGGGTGCCGCCAGCAGAAGCGCCTTTTTCGGCGTCA